>JAQVVW010000175.1 GCA_028698765.1 Methanoculleus sp.
AGGAGCCGACGGTCAGCCCTCCGCCCTCTATTCGGAGTCCGCGGGGCTCGCCCTCTTCGTGCGGCGGCATATCGCCACCGTCATGGAATGGACGAAGACTGCGGTTCAGTAATCGTCCAGGTAGCCCATCGCCTGGATATCGATCAGCCCTTTGAGCGCCCGGGTCACGACCGACCGCCCGGTCTCGCGTACGGCCGCCATAGCGTTTGTGCCACCGACCATCGCCACGCCCAGGTACTGCGGGCTCACCGGGACCCCGAGCAGGGGGACGTTCGGGGCGCCGACGTCCAGGATGCCGGAGAACCCTATGGACGCAAGTTCGTCGAGCACCGCACCCAGGAGGTGTTCGGCCTCCATGTGGCACTCCCTGATGTTTGCGAGGATGTTACCCTTCCCGTGGTCCATGACGTCGAGGATCGACGTGGCCTCCTGGGAGATGAGAACCTCGAGGGGATCGAGCGTGGTGTCGCGGTAGAGGATCAGGCTCGTGAACCGTTGCGCAACCCTCCCGTCGACCTCGACGATCCCGCCCCCGATCGGGCTCGCCGGGATGCCGCGCTGGAGAAGAAGCGCGTCGAGCGTGATACTGCACATCGTGCAGATGGCGTGCCGCCCGTCCGGCACGATAAAGCCGCCGACCTGCTCCCCCGGCCCGGCGACCAGGAACCGGTCGCTGATGGTGATGCCCCGTCTATGCGCCTCTTTCATGACAGAGAGCGCGAACTCGAGGTCGGGGCTCTCGATGAGCGAGAGGTTGTAGATGATCTTCCCCATGTCGTCCTCAGGGCGGTAGGTCACCTTGAGCGCGTACTCCTCGATGCGGTGGTTGGTGAACTTCAGGGGAGCGTGCATCATCAGATCTCTTGCTCTGCGAAGAAAAATGTGTTGTCTTCCGGATTCGACGGGTTCTTCCGGCAGGAACCCGGGGCGGAACCTGCCGTTCGCCGTCCCGCGCACCCCCGATCATGCTTTCCCGGTCGCCCGGCTCGAAGGGAAAACTTGTTCTACCTCCCTGTGGTATTGTACGGTGAATGGAGAGTGGGACTCGGGAAAAAGCCCGGAACGTGCTGAAGCGGATCCTTGCCGCGGCCTCCTACGACGTTGAGGAGGTCGGCGACCCGCTGGATCTCTCCGCCGTCGGGAACGAAGACGCCCTGGTGGTGCTCTGCTCGGACGATCCGGAGACGATTGGGAGCTTCGATTCGATGATCTATCGCCTGCGCACCGGTGAGGTCGACTGGGTCTGCAGGAAACTGCTCTTCACCCTCGATCCGGCGGTGCAGACGGAGGACTGCATCCGGTGGGGGCCTGATGAGTTCGTCTGCTACGCAGGCAGGGCCGCGCTTGCGGAGGTGCTCGGGCAGGCCGTGATCCTGGATCTCCCCGGCCCGGCCCGGACGGTTCGGCGGGGGCATATCGAGGCTTCTCCTGCGGCGGTGAAGGAAGAGCCGCAGGATGGGCCGGAACTCCCCCATCTCCCGTTGAAGGTCTCCGAGAAGCGCGCCTGCGGTATCGCCGGGCTGCAGGGGACGGCGAAGTGCCGGTTCATCCCCTACTGGAACTACCGCTACGTGAGCACCGGCGAGCGCGAGGTGAAAGACCGGCTGGTCTCCTTCGACGCCGAGGGTACCGGAGCGGTCAACGCCATCAACGGCCTGAAGATGGAGATCAATCCCGACGAGATCGAGCGGGGCCCGGTTCCGTTCGGCTCCGAGATCGTCGCCACCCGGCTCGTGCGGGAGGACGTGGAGGAGCAGCTCGTGCGGGACATCATCGACCGTCTCACTCAGAAGGTGCGGTTCCGCTACGAGAAGGGCGACGCCATCTTCTACGAGGAAAAGACCCTCAAACCCGACCGGAGCAACATCACCGTCGAGATCGAGGCCGTCTACGTGCCGGTCTGGCAGGTGCGGGGCGGGAGCAAGATCGTCGAGGTCAACGGGTTCACCGGCGAGATCCTCTCGATGCCGATGGACGAAGGCGTCGAACTGCTGTAGGAAGAGATCATGATCGTCGTCATCGGCGGCGGGCCCGCGGGGAGGCTCGGAGCGATCCACCTCGCGCAGGCGGGGAAGGATGTCCGGCTCGTCGAGCAGCGCAGCATCGGGGGACAGTGCCTTCACGAGCGGTGCATGACGATCTGTGCCTTGAACGACGTTGCACGGCTCATTGAGGCCGCCGGAACCCAGAAAGACCTCGGCATCCTCGATTCGGTGCCGACTGTCTCGTACCCGGCGATCCGGAAGCGGATCTGCGAGGTTCAGGAGAAACTCTCCTCGGTTCTCGATGCGGAGACCCGCCGGGCGGGGGTCGAGATCGTCTACGGGGCCGAAGGCCGGCTGGAGGGGAGCCGGGTCTTCATCGGCGATGAGGAGGTCCGGGCGGACGCGGTCCTCGCGGCCACCGGGTCGCGGCCGGCAATCCCCGATATCCCCGGCACTGACCTCTCCGGCGTCCATACCTACCGGACGCTCCCCGCCATGCCCGATCTCCCCCGCCGCATGGTCGTCATCGGCGGCGGAGTGGTGGCGGCGGAGTTCGCCCATATATTCCGCGCCTTCGGGGTCGAGGTCGATATCATCGCCCGGCACGGGTTGCTCCGGGATCTCGACGAGAAGATGCGCTCCGCGGCGCTGCGCGATCTTGCCGGTGTCGAGATCCGCGAAGGGACCCCGGTTACGAGCATCGAAGGCGGCGGACGGGTCCGATCGGTCATTCTCGCAGGCGGCGAGGAGCTTGAGGCCGATGCCGTGCTGCTTGCAACCGGGCTCGTCCCCAACTCGGAGATGCTCCAGGGGCCCACGAAGCGCCCGGACGGGGCGGTCATCGTCGATCGGCGGATGCAAACGAGTGTTCCGGGCGTCTACGCCGCCGGCGACGTCATCGGCCCGCCCTACCTCACCCCCGCGGCCCGGAGGGAGGGTGTGGTGGCGGCCGAGAACATCCTCGGCCGCGAGACCGTCATGGACTACGAGGGTATTCCACAGGCGATGAGCCTCCGCTACGATTACGCCTTCGCCGCGACCGCCGGCGGCGACGGAGGTATCACCCTCTCCGCCCCCGCGCCTGCGGGCCCCGGTTCGTTCTGGGACGTCGCGGGCGGCTGGGCGGGGCTTGCCCAGATCCGGGTCGATCCCGAAAGCGGCCGGCTCCTCGGGGCGGCCGCCGCCGTTCCCGGGGCATCGCTCCTCCTCTCCTATCTCGGCTACCTGATGAAGCAGGGCATCACTGTCGACGACTTCGACGAGATCGTCGAGGTCCACCCCTCGACCGACGGCGTCTACGGGCTCGCCCGCTACGCCGCCGGGCTGCTCAAGAAGAAGAAGAGCGAGTGAGTTCCGGCGGCTAGAGCTGCCGGAACATATGCCCGAACTTCGGGATGAAATCTTTTTTGCGGGACATGACGCCTTCGAGCCGGACGGGCTGGTCCCGGAGATCCATCTTGGCGATGCAGGCTTCGTCCCCGGCGGCGAAGAGGTCGCTTGCGTTACTAAAGACGTTCGTAAAGAGGGCGAAGAAGCAGTCGACCCCCATTGTTGTCCGGAGGTGCTCGATCTCCTTGCGGATCTCAGCGGCGTGGGTCTCTGCGAACTCAAACGACGACGCCATCACCTGTGAGACCATGATGCTCTTCCCGAAGAGGTTATAGCGCTTCATATCCCGGGTGAGGAGTTCACTCTTCGGGAGGCCATCGAGGTCCATGCCCTTCCGGATCAGTTCCGGCCCATACTCGGCCAGGTCGACCCCGGCGATCCCCGCGAGGTAGTCGGCCGCCCGGATATCCGCCGGGGTGGTCGTCGAGAGTTTCATCACCATCGTATCCGAGAGGATCCCCGAGAGAAGGAGCCCGGCGGTCGACGGCGTGGGTTCCACGCAGGCCTCGATGAACTTGTTCGCGACGATCGTCGAGGTCGACCCCACGGGGTCGTTGAGGAACCTCACCGGCTTCAAGGTCGAGATCGCGCCGAGGCGGTGGTGGTCGATGATCTCGAGGATGTCCGCCTGCTCGATCCCGTCCACGGCCTGGGAGTACTCGTTGTGGTCGAGGAGGATCACCGACTTCTGGACGTCCTGCATCAGCGTCGTCCGGGATACGAGCCCGATATGCTGCCGCTCATTGCCGACGACGCAGGCCGTCCTGAACTTGGAGTTCGAGACGACCCCTTTCGCATACTCGAGCGAGTCTTCCAGACGTACCGTGGGGACGTCGGTCTCCATGATCATGCGCGCGGGGAGAGAGAGGCTGATCATCTTGCCGACGCTGAAGGCATCGAGAGTCGTCGCGAGCACCGAGGCCCCTCGCGTCCGCGCGGCATCGATCACCCGCTCTCCCACCGGCGCCCCCTCGGCGATGATGAGCGCGGCGACCCCTGCCGAT
>JAQVVW010000176.1 GCA_028698765.1 Methanoculleus sp.
GGACTGCCCCTGCCACGGTTCCCGCTACGATGCCGAAGGGAAGGTGATCGAGAGCCCGACGGTGAGGGGGCTGCGAAAGAAGGAGGTCGTGCGGCGGTAACCCCGGGATGGGGGGACAGTGCACTGCACCGCTCTCCGGCCCGGCCCCATACCCACACTATATATGCTCCCGGCGGAAGGGGCTGGGCATGGAGCATTGGCCGGATGTATATGATCTGCCGGGCAGGCACGGATCGTTCTGGATGGAGACTACCGCGGCGGAGACGCCGCATCCTCCGCTGCCGGGGAACCTGGAGACCGATGTGGCGGTCGTGGGCGGCGGTATCGTCGGGATCACCGCCGCCGTCCTGCTCAAGCAGGCGGGTTACGCGGTCGCCCTGATCGAGGGTGACCGGATCGTAGGGGGGGTGACCGGGCATACGACGGCGAAGGTCACGGCGCTCCACCGGTTGATCTACAAGGATCTCATCGACCGGTTCGGGGGCAGGCCGGCACAGCAGTACGCCGAAGCGAACCAGGCGGCGATCGAGGCGATAGCATCGCTCGTCCGGGAGCACACCATCGCCTGCGACTTCATCCGGAAACCGGCCTGCACCTACGCGGAGTCGGAAGAGGAGCGGAAGAAAGTCGAGGCCGAGGCGGATGCGGCACGGAGTCTCGGGCTTCCTGCCGCGTTCGTGGAGGAGATCCCGCTCCCCGCCCGGAGTTACGGCGCGGTGGTCATGGAGAACCAGGCGCAGTTCCACCCGGTGAAGTACCTCCTCCACCTGGCGTCGCTGATCCCCGGCGACGGGAGCGGGATCTACGAGAAGACCCGGGCGCTCGAGGTGCAGGACGGGGGAGGCCGCTGCACGGTCAGGACGACGTCGGGAACCGTCACGGCAGAGAGCGTGGTTCTCGCGACCCACTACCCCTTCTACGATGCGCCCGGGTTCTACTTCGCCCGGATGGAGCCGTCGCGGTCTTACGCGCTCGGTGTCCGGATCGACGAGCCGTTCCCGGACGGGCTCTTCATCAACGCCGATGGCCCCGTCCACTCCTGGCGATCGCAGCCTGCCGGCGACGGTGAACTCGTCATCGTCGGCGGCATGGAGCACCGGAGCGGCGAGAGCGTGGACACGCGGAGGCACTACCGCGACCTCGAGGCCTACGCCCGGTCGGTCTACCCGGTAACGTCCGTCGACTACCGGTGGTCGGCGCAGGACTACATCACCATCGACGGCGTCCCCTACATCGGCAGGCTCGCCGACGGCCACGAGAACGTCTACATCGCGACCGGATTCCGGAAGTGGGGGATGACCAACGGCACCGCGGCCGCAACGATCCTCACCGACATGATTCGGGGGCGCGAGAACCCCTGGGCGGAAGTCTACGCCCCCAACCGGTTCAAACCGGCGGCATCCGCCTGGCGGTTCCTCGCGCACAACATCGAGGTCGCCGAGAAGTACATCGGCGGCGCGATATCCCGGCCGGCCGGGGACCTCGTGGACGTCGCACCCGGCGAGGGAAGGATCCTGATGATCGAGGGGAAGAAGGCCGGCGTCTTCCGGGACGAGAAAGGGCGGGTCCACGCGGTCAACCCCACCTGCACCCACCTCGGGTGCGTCGCCGCGTGGAACAGCGCCGAGGAGACCTGGGACTGCCCCTGCCACGGCTCCCGCTACGATGCCGATGGAAGGGTGATCCACGGGCCGGCGGTGAAGGATCTCAAGCCGCGGGAGGGGTGAGGGACCGATTCCGCAAAGGATGTCACACTCACGGCGCTCGAACTCTACTCAGTTGCAGCATTACTGACACGGATTTCGAGGGGATATCGCCATTGGGGGAGCATCCCCCCTCCCCCGTCTCCACATACTAAGGGTTTCCTGTAACCCCACCCCGCCCGGCCTCCTCCCCCGCCCCCGGGGGCGGGGGCAGTGCGTGGCGATACCCGGTGGAAAGCCGTGCACGGGACGCAATCAGGGGAAATTGCGTGCTGTTAATGCAGGTAAAAACTCTCGCCTCACACCCTTTGAGTGCACAAACCCCACCAGAGCACTCCGGAAAAAAGACAGGATGGATAATTATATATTCGCCCGCCCGCACAACTCCCATTAACTATGTATCTCGTCATCCGCTGTCCGGGCTGCAAGACCTTCAACTATGTGGACCGCTATCAGCGCTGGAGGCTCTGCCCGATGTGCGGCGAGGTGATCAACGTCGGCCGTGCACCGGTCTACCTGGACGCCGACGACTTCCTGGATGCAGAACGGGTGGTGGAGCAACTCGAGTCCTACCTGCACCAGACCGGGAAAAAAGACCTCACGGAACAGGACATCCGCCAGCTAAGGGCGCAGTATGCCCTATGGGTGAAGAACCGGGTCTGATCACCAGAGACGCCCGCAGCCCGGGCAGAGCATACTCACTTTTCTTCCGCAGTGCGGGCAGTAAAGACCCGTGCGCTCCTTGTTCTCCAGCGGCCTCCCGCACCGCTTGCAGTGGATCGGGGCCTCGAACCCACACTCGTGCCTGACCATCAATCCAGATATTCGTAGTCCTTCACAAAAAGGTTTCCTTTCCCGCGGTTCGCAAGATCGCCGGCGAACTGAATAAGGGTGCGTCCTTCGTGCTGCACCGTCCCGATCTTCCTGAACGTGGGAATCATCTCCCGCGCAGTTCCGTAGACGTAGCAGGAGCCTCCCTTCATGTTCGCGGCCGGACGGCTGCAGTTCCCGTGGACGACGAGCGTACCCCCGTGCATCTCCGCCCCGGTCATATCCCCGGCATCGCCGTGCACGATCACCGTGCCGCCGGCGAGACTCTCCGCGAGGAAATCCCCGGCGCGGCCGAAGACCTCGACGCTGCCGCCCTTCATCCCCTTCCGGCCGCCGCGGTATCCCGAGGCGCAGTAGTCGGCGACGTCGCCCCGGCAGATGATGGTCCCGCCGCCCATCTCCCTCCCGAGCCAGCCGTCGGCGTTCCCGTGGATCTCGATCATCCCGCCGGCCATGAAGTTGCCGCAGTGCATCCCGATACCCCCGAGGACGGTGATCTTCCCGCCGTCCATGTACTCCCCGACCCTCTTCAACCGGCAGGTGTCGCCCGATAAGACGACCTCGACGTCTTCCGCCCGGTCGGCGCTCCCCTCCACCGAGACCGAGAAGACCTCATCGAGCCGGAGCTCACGGTTCCCCCGCCAGACCGAGAGATCGGTGCCGGCAAGGAAGTTCTTCGGGACGATCGACTCCGCCTCGATCGGGATGAACCCCTTCGTCACGGGTTTCATCGCGAGCGTGACCTTCATAGATCCGCCTCCGTCTCGATGCACCGGTTCCGGGTCAGGTACTCCTCCTGCACCGGGTAGTTCCTCATCCGGACGGTGTAATAACGGTCGAACTTCTCGATGAAGTCGGGATCCTTCCCCATATCGTAGTTCTCCGGAACCTTTGGTTTGACCCAGAACGTGGCGTTGCTCCCGTGCACCAGGCACTCGCCCCGCCGGGCGACGACCCTGCCCCGCTTGATCGTGTACTCCGTCCGGGCGAACCCGTCGATCACCTTCTGGTACTCGGCTGCGGGGTCCACCTCATCGATCCTGAGGGGATAGATGGCGACATCCGCATCGGCACCCGGAGCGAGATGTCCTTTCCCGAGATCCTGGATCCCGAGCGCCCGCGCCGCCCCGGCCCGGGTCATCACCGCGATCTCATGCCAGTCGAGTTCGCGCTCGATCGCCGGGAGGGGCACCCGGGACCCCGTATCGGGGTGAATCGTCGCGAACTCGGCGTCGCGGTACCGCTTGCTCATCAGGAGAGCGATGATCTCCGGGTACTTGACGAACGGCGCACCGTTCGGGTTGTCCGTCGTGAGCAGACACTGCCAGGGGCTCTTCGTGAGGAGGGCGAGTTCAAGCCCGATCGCCCACATGATCGAGTTGACCAGGTTCTTGCGCCGGTAGACGACCGGGATGATCCCCGAACCGGTCTCGAGTTCCACGTCGTGGTTGCTCCACTTATCGTGGTGGAGGCGGTAGAGGTTGAACTCCATCGGCCCGTCGGCGGTCATCGTCGTCGTCCGGCCGAACATCACCTGCCCCATATCGATGACAATCTGCGGGCGCATGTTGACGAAGTTTGCGATCGGCTCGCTCTTCGAGCAGAAGTCCTTCCACCCCGACCCGCCGTAGGCATGGAACTGGACATGGGTCGCATACAGCGTCTGCCTCTTTTTGTTCAGGTCGGGGATGAGGCCGAACGACCCGAGCGTGCAGGTGTAGTTCCCCGGGGTGCCCAGGTTGTTGCAGTGGAGGTGCACCGAGTGCGGGAGGTGCAGGAGTTCGTTCGCCTCCACGACCGACCGGATGATCTCGGCCGGCGTCACCT
>JAQVVW010000177.1 GCA_028698765.1 Methanoculleus sp.
GAGATATGTAGCCCCCCCCTCCCGCGCTTCGCGCTCCTCCCCCGCCCGCGAGGGGCGGGGGCAGTCATGGCGATAGCCGGTGGGAAGCCGTACACTACTAGAACGTTGCGTTCAGCACCCTGGCACACCATGCAGATCGTTGTGCCGGATCAATATTTCCGATAGACCTTACTCCGGTCTCCGACCTCGACCAGGGTGATTATCATGGTATTACCTTCGATGGTGAGGACCGCTCGATACTGCCCAACACGAAAAGAGTACAGGGGATTGCGTGAATGCCCTTTCATCTTTTTGACATAAGATTTAGGGTTCGGTTCATCTGCCAGAGCACAGAGTTCATCCTTAATTCGTTTGCGATCAAATTCCGGGATGATATCGAGGTCCCGCTCGGCGCCTGCCGTGATGAGCAGTCGCCATATCATAGGCCACGTTCCTGCACATACTCCTCGAAGGGACGAACTCTACCGGCACGGATGTCGTCAAAGGATTCTTCAATCTTCTTCATGGACTCTTCGGAGAGCGGTTCCGGATCATACGCCATGTCAAGGAGGCGGTTCAGCGTCTCGTCGTAGGTCTCTCGCGGATGGATCTTTACATCATCCAGGCGAGACTTGGTTTCCGGTTGAAGTTGAATCGTCGTAACCATAGTATTCTATGGGGTCATATTGAGTATAATGGTTACTCCATGGTGATCTCTTCGATGAGAGCACGGTGAAGCGGAGGGTTCCTGGCAGTATGCCAAATGCCGACATGTACCGTCAGCGTATAACACAGAATGGCGGGGCCCCGCTTTCATCCTGGAGCGTGCAGAGGGGCTCTTCATGCTCTGCCCCGAAGAGGCGCCTCATCCTGAAAAACGGTAACCCCATCAGCCTGATGGCGAGAATAATCGTATATGTCCCGGCGCCGTGACCCGTCACGGCGCCCCCGCCCGGCGCGCCGGGCCGCGTGCGCAGTAGAGATACTCCTGCGCGTACCCGGCATACTCCCCGAAGTAGTCCCGTGCAAATCGCCGGATCCGCTCGTACTCCGCCGGGGTGCAGTTTTTGCCGGTAAGGTCGGGGAGATACGTCTCCCCCACGATCCGGCGTATCCAGACATCGACCGGAAACGCCTCAAAGAACCCGAACGCAAAGAGGAGCACGCAGTCCGCCGCCTTCGGCCCGACGCCCTTAAAGGTCATCAGCGCCCGTCGCGCCTCCTCAAACGGAAGAGCGGCGATCCGTTCCGCCCAGTCCGGGTGCTCCGCCGCATACCCGGCTGCTTCCCGGACGTAATCCGTCCGGTAGCCGAGTTTGCAGTCCCATAAGTCTCCGTGCGGAACCCCGGCGAGCGCCTCCGGCTCCGGGAACGCGTATGCCCTGCCGGAGGGGTTGTCCACCGGTTCCCCGTAGCGCTCCGCCATCAGCGCGACCCGCCGCTTCACCGCCGGGATGTTCGTGTTCGTGGCGCAGAGGTAGGAGGCCAGGCACTCCCACGGCGGCTGCCTGACAAGCCGGAGGCCGCGGCACTCCCGGATGGCGGCGCTTATCGCCGGGTCGCGGTCGATCGACGAGAGGATCGCCGGGAGATCCTGATCGAGCCGGAAGTAGTCGCAAACGAACTCCTCATCCGTCCCCTCGAACGTGAGGAGGTCTCTCTCCTGCCGTATCCGGACGGCGCGGCCGTCGACGACCCCCCGCCACCACCCGTCCGCCTTCTCCCAGCGGAATGCCTGCCCGCAGGAGAGTGTCAGGTCGAGGTCGAACGGCTGGTCGGCCTGGAGTTGTATCGTCGTCATGGCCGGTCAGTCCGGCGAAAGAAAAAGGGGTTATTCTTTCTTCTCATCCTTCATCTGCTGGTAGATACAGGACTGGACGTCCTGGCCGAGTTTCCCGATCGCGTCCGCCCGGCAGCGTGCGCAGTGGCGCATCTGCTTGATGTAGGGTTCGCACTGGTCTTGCATCTCCCGCTTCTCCGCCGGCGTCGGGGGGGTTATCCCGGCGAACTTGTACTGCGGGATGATCGGGATGACGTTGAAGGTGAACGCCCCCATCTCGCCGACCTTCTTCGCGATCTCGGGGATGTGCTCGTCGTTGATCCCGGGGATGTAGACGGTGTTTACCTTGACGAGCATCTTCTTTGCCACCGCCATCTCGATCCCTTTCATCTGCTGCGAGAGGAGGAGTTCGGCCGCCTCACGCCCGTGGTACTTCTTCCCGCCGTACTCGACCCAGGAGTAGATCTTCTCGCCGATTGCAGGATCGATGGCATTGAGCGTGACCGTGACGTTCCCGACATCGTACTTCGCGAGTTCCTCGATGGACTCGGGGAGCACAAGGCCGTTCGTGCTGATACACATGATCAGGCGCGGGAACTCCTCGTGAATCAACCGCAGCGCCTCGAACGTCTCGGGGTTTGCGAGCGGTTCGCCCGGCCCCGCGATCCCGACCACCTTCACGTAGGGATGCTCCTGCATGACTTTCCTGACGAGGTTGAGCGCCTCCTCCGGGGAGAGCACCCTGCTCGTCACGCCCGGCCGGCTCTCGTTCACGCAGTCGAAGTCCCGTATGCAGTAGTTGCACTGGACGTTGCACTTCGGAGCGACGGGGACGTGGCACCTCCCGAAGGCGTGGCACGCTTTATCAGAGTAGCAGGGGTGCTCGCTGATCTTGCGTAACTGCTCCGGATCGTAGGGAACCTCCCTGCCCTGGACCGTCGCGGTCCGGTATTCGTCGGCCATATAACTGATCTATGTGCCGGAGGATATTTTATACTGATGGTTGCCGGCCGCCCGCGGGACAAAAAAAGGGTGGTACGGGTCAGGCCGTCTCCTGGCTGAGATCGAACGGGAGTTGTTCCTTGCCCGTCTCACGCGTATCCCGCTCCGTCTCCATCCCGAACCGTTCCTCCGCGGCTCTCAGGATGCGGCCGAGCATCTCGGGGTAGGTCAGGCCCGCGTACTTCGCCATCTTGGCGAGGTGACCGTCCCAGCACCAGCCGGGGTTCGGGTTGACCTCGAGGAGTTTCGGGTTGCCGTGCTCGTCGAGCCGCCAGTCGAACCGGCAGTAATCGCGGCACTCCAGGCGCTCGAAGAGGGCGAGGCAGCACCGCACGATCATCTTCTCGATCTTCTCGGGGAGATCCGCCGGTTTTGACGTCACCTTCCAGTAGGGCGAGTCCGGGAGCCACTTCGCTTCGTAGCCGCAGATCCGGGGGAGGTCCGGGGGCAGGGCGGAGTAGTCCTCCTCGATGACGGGCAGTACCATGCTGTATCCCGCCGGGTTCCCGATGATACCGACGCTGATGTCCTTTCCTGTGAGGAACTCCTCGACGAGGAGCGAGCAGCCGTAGCCGAGCGTCGTCCGGAGCGTTGTGATGATCTCGGAGAGTTCCTCGATGGTGTGGGCGATGCTCTCTTGCGTGATGCCGTAGGACGAGTCGCCTGCGTTCGGCTTGACGATCGCCGGAAACTTCATCCCGGCATCGTAGGTGCGGTCGCCCGGGGTGATGAAACAGGCGTCCGGCACCGGGATCCCCATCTCTTTTGCGATCCCCCGCACGAGCGATTTGTCGTAGCAGAACGCGAGCGACTGCGGGCCGGCCCCGGTATACGGGATACCGTAGATCTCAAGGAGTGCCGGGACATGAAGCTCTTTCCTCGGGTCGTTGTTGAACCCCTCGTCGCAGAGGTTGAAGACGTAGTCCACCTTCCCCTTCAGCCGCGGGAGATCCTGGACCAGCGTCTCATGTTTGCAGAGGTAGGTGAACCGGTAGCCCGCGAGTTCCCGCAGCGCCGCCTTCATCTGGTCGATGGTGTAGAAGTCGTCGTCGTCGAAGGTGCAGGAGGGTTTCAGGGCGTCGGGTTTGGCCGGATCGCCGAGGACCACCGCGACGTGTTTTGCCCGTTCCTGCCCCTTCGTCTTCGGTGCCGACCACTCCTTCCTGACCTGCGCGGTGACGATGTGGCGGCGCTCCATCATCCCGAGATCCTGGTTGCGCTGCGACTCGGTCGGGATATCGTGGGAGTCAATCCCGGAGAAACCCGCCCGTTCCAGGAGCCGCCGGAGCGCGTCGGGGGTGTAGAGGTGCTCGGCGTAGAACTGGTCGGCCACGACGCCTTTCTCGACGTCCGTGATCACCTCACGGGATATCAGGCGCTGTTCGTCGAACGAGAGCGACCTCTCGCGGCAGACGAACATGGTGTCGTCGATCCACTCCCACGACCTCGGCTGGAAGTGATCGCGCAAGTACTCGCCGTCGGCGACGTCCAGGAGCACCCGCCCCCAGGGTTTGAGGATACGCCGGATCTCGGTGAGGATCCGCACGTCTTCCTCGACGGAGTCGAAGTAGCCGAAACTGTTCCCGAGGATGAGGACG
>JAQVVW010000178.1 GCA_028698765.1 Methanoculleus sp.
GCGCCCGAGGTGGATGAGGGCCGACGAGCGGGCGTGGAGGGTCTCGATGCTGGTCGGTTCCCGGTCGAGAACCCGCGTGTAGGCGGCAAGGGCATCCTCGTACCTGCCGGCCTTCTCGTGGGCCTCCCCGAGCCTTCGCAGGGTGAGAACGTCGGCCGGATCGGCCTCGATCACCTTCTCGAAGCACCCCACCGCGTCGGCGTAGCGGCCGAGCCACATGAAGATCTCGCCGCGCCGCTGCCAGGCCGCCCGGTTCTCCGGGTTCGCCTCGACGATGCTGTTGGAACACTCGAGCGCCTCCTCGTAGCGCCCCATGTGCACGAGGGCGCTCTCGAGGGTATACCATGCTTCGGTGTCGCGCTCATCGCCCTCGAGCACCAGCGCATACTGTTTGATCGCGTCGCCGAACCTCCCGCCCCGTTCGAGCGCCATACCGAACGCCATCCTGGCGTCGCGGTCGTCAGGCGAGTTTTTCAGGTAACGCTCGTACGCTTCCGCCGCCTCTTCGTGCCTGCCGACAGCTTCGAGCATATCCGCCCGGAGCCTTGCAACCGTGGCGTTCGAGGCATCGGCGGCGAGCACCCGGTCGCAGCACTCGATCGCCTTCTGGTGCCTGCCGAGCCGTGCGAGTGTACCGGCGAGCGCAAAGCAGGCGCCGGTATCCTTCGGCCGGCCTTCGGCAACTTTTGCATAGCACTCCGCTGCATCCGCGTACTGCCCCATCCTCTCCAGGGCCCTGCCCCGGTTGAACCAGGCAAAGAAGTTCTCCGGGTCGGCAAGCGTGGCCTCCCCGAACCGTCCGGCGGCCTCCTCGTACCGCCCGAGAACGGTGAGAACAAACCCGAGGTTTACCGGATATCCCCCGGCTTTCGGGTCGGCCGCAAGGAGGTCTTCGTAACACCCGGCGGCTGCATCATAACGGCCGAGCGCCTCGAGGATCCACGCCTTCCGAAGAAGCGTCCCTGCCTCATTGGGACCGATCTCCGTCAACCGGTCGATGGATTCGAGCGCCTCTTCGTAGCGCCCAAGGCGTTCGAGCGCCGTGCTCCTGCCGAGCAGAGCGGCACGGTCGACCGGGTCGACCGAGAGCGCCCCGTCATAGCAGGCGAGCGCCTCCTCGTACCGCCCGAGGTGCATGAGCGCCTCTCCCATACCGATCTCTCCCGCTATATCGATGGGATTGGCGTCGAGGAGGGCTTTGAACGTTTCCACAGCATCCGTATAGCGGGCGAGGGCGAGGAGGATCTTACCCTTCCGGTAGAGGAGATGGGGTTCGTCCCCGGCTCCCTGCACCGAATCGAGGCCTGCCAGCGCATCGTCGTACCTGCCGAGGTTCACGAGTGCGTCCGTTTTCATCGATCCGGCGACGGCGTTATGCGGTTCTTTCTCGAGGACCGCATCCAGGCAGCGGGCGGCCTCCTCATACCTGCCGAGGTGGAAGAGCGCGGTGCCGCTCCGCTGCAGGACGGAGACGTTTCCGGGATCGATCTGGAGGAGGCGCTCGAAGTCCTTCTGCGCCTCAGCATACCGCCCGAGGTGAAGCAGCGCGGTTCCCCGGCAGTTATAGACGAGTTCGTTGAGCGTATCGAACTTCAGCGGTTTCTGCTTCCGGGGCGCTCCCGTTTCGTCCCGCTCGAAGAGCGCAAGGTCGCCCTCGCTCCCGATCCACTTCATCCCGGTCGTCGCCCTGCTATCGAGCACGCGGTCGAACGACCGGATCGCCTCGGCATACTGGCCGAGACGGAAGAGCGCCATGCCGCGGGAGTACCAGACCTGAACCCGACCCTGGTCGTGCTTCAGGATATGGTCGAAGCTCTTCACAGCCCGGTCGTAGCGGCCGAGGATGTCGTAGACCATCCCCATGGAGTAGCGCACCGGGACGTGATCCGGATCGACGAGCGCGACCTTCTCGAAGCACTCCAGGGCTTCACCGTGCTTTCCTGCGCGGAGAAGCATTGAGCCGCGGTGATACCAGGCAGGGATGTTCTCGGGTTCGAGGGCAACGATCCCGGCATAGCAGCCGGCAGCCTCCTGGTATTGGCCGAGATGTTCGAGCGCCCGGGCCTTGCCGTAGAGCGCGTCGATGTTTTTCGGTTCCGTATCGAGCACCCGGTCGAAGAGGCCGGCGGCTTTCGAGTAATCGCCCTGATCGAGGTATGCTGCCCCGATGCGGGCGAGCATATCGGTACTGCCGGGTTTCGCCTTGATGACCTTTTCGAGACATGCCGCCGCTTCCCGATAGTCGCCGGCCCGCTCGAACATCCTCCCGCATCTCTCCCGCAGGACGATGTTCTCCGGGTCTCCCGCCAGTGCCCGCGTGTAGGCCGATGCCGCGTCGGCATACCGCCCGAGCCGTTCAAGCATCTCCCCCTGCCAGTACGCGGCGTTCGCGTCCGCGGGATTCGCTTCGACGATCCGCGCGAAACACCCGGCCGCCTCCTCGTAATCGCCGGTTCTGGCGAGGAGATGCCCCAGCATCCGGAGTATCACGACATCGCCGGGATCCGCCTCGAGGGCTTTCCTCAGCCACCCGGCGGCTTCGCTGTCCCTGCCGAGACCAGCGAGCGCCTGCCCCATATACAACCGGGCGAAGGTGTTTTCAGGCTCTATCTTGAGCGCCTTCTCGAAACTCTTCACCGCCTCGCCGTAGTTTCCGGCCTCGAACTGAGAGGTTCCCTGCTGTATCGAGGGGTTTGCATTCTTCCCCTGCCCCAGAATATTACTGAAGAAATCCATCCGACATCATCTGCTGCTGCTCGTTTGATACGCGATTGTTCAACGCCGTATTCTCTGTGGGGGCTGCCCGTGACGGAGGCAGCCGGTCTCTTCTAACGTTGATGCACCGGCCGGTATTTGAAAGGGCCGGTTGTGGGTGAACGGACTGACTCAGGGTATAATGGGTGTCAGGGATTCATAAAAGGGTGCTGCCGCAAAAATCCGGTATCGTGCCGGGTACCGGATTCCCTGCAGTTCATGGGATTTCGGCCGGCACGGTTCGGTTCCGGGAGAGAGGCGGGCGGGCCCCCACTCCCCCGTCAGACGTCCAGGATGGGTTCGAACTGCGCTTTGCCGACGGGGCCGTGAAACTTCGTGATCTGCGGATCCATCCCGCAGATCGGGCATACGTAGTCCTCCGGCAGATCCTCGAATGCGGTGCCCTTCGGATAACCGCGGAGGGGTTCGCCGCGCTTTTTGTCGTAGACATAGCCGCAGATCTTGCAGACGTACCTGGTCGGCTCCCAGAGTTCGAATCCCCACTTCCCGATCTGTCCTTTTCCGGTCGCTCCGCAGACCGGACATACGTAGTCCTCCGGCAGGTCTTCAAACGCGGTACCCGCCGGAATGCCGCGGTGAGGTTCGCCCCGCATCGGGGAGTAGATGTAGTTGCAGTACTTGCACCGGTATCGCTTCACTTTCTCCATCGGCATCACGTTCACCTCGCGATAACTACCCGGCACGAAGGCGGTTTCACCAGATAAGGTTTCCCGTGATCCGACGGGGTCTCTGTGGATCATCCCCTCTTCCCATCTGCGGTGCTGATTCTCTCCCGGAGGGGATACCCTCGATAAAAATGGTTTTCAGGAGTCGTGCCGTCGTCTGCTGCCTGATACGAGACGAACGAGGAACGACAGGATGAGCATGAAGGCGATCAGGACTCCCCCGAACAAGAGGATGAGTGCGACGCCGAGCCGGCCGGTCCAGGAAGTCGGTGCCTGCCCGCTCCACGAGAAACCCCGCATCCGGACCGTCTGGCCGTCGGGGCGGTACCGCTGGAACGGGTCATGCGGCCCGGTTGCGACGCCGCCCCGGAGAGCGAGGTCGTAGCGCGCCCGGGCATCGGGGTCGATCAGCGTCTCGTAGGCCTGCTGGATTGCGATGAACCGTTCGCCCGCATCGGGGTCATGGTTTATGTCCGGGTGATACTGTTTTGCGAGCCTCCGGTAGGCAGCCCGGATCTCGTCGGGCGCGGCGTCGGGAGAGAGACCCAGGATATCGTAGTGTGTCTCCACGGCGTACCTCACGAAGTCCCGTCGCAGGAGACCTCGCCCGCATCCCCGTTCACCGTCACCGTGGTGCCGGGCGGGAGGCGGGAGAACTCCGGCGGGAGGCGGTCGACCATGGGGATCTCCGCGATGATCGCACCGACCGCGATGATCGGTTCGGCCTCGGCGTTGATGATCGCCGCAGGAGCGAGCCCGTTCTGTTTCAGCGCGTAGATCACGTAGGATCCGACCGTCGAGCCCTTCCCGTACGGGAAGGCCAGCACCCGCCCGGCGACGGATTGGCCTTCGAGCGGGTGGCCGTGCTCGACGACGATGCCGGTCTCGGGGTCGACGCCCGAGAGGAACGATATGG
>JAQVVW010000179.1 GCA_028698765.1 Methanoculleus sp.
ATAGGCGTCAGTTTCGTATGGGATGCGTTGTTTTCGAACGTCGCGGCAAGCGGGGATGCGGCGTTCGTGAGGTCCGTTGCGTTTCCGGTCGTCTGGTTTGAACTCTCGTTGGTACCGCTGACATTGCTCGATCCCACCACCTGCGCCCCCGCACCCGCAACGAGTGCGAGAACCAGGAGGAGGGATGCTATGACAAGGGTATTTTTTGTCATGCGGGTTCGGACATGACGCAGGGATAGATAACAGTTTTGCCCAATCGCCCGGCCGCATCCCGGCCTGCACCGGGCCGGGATCTGCGTGGTCTGTCTCTCCTCGCGGGATTCTCGCCCGCCGGGGTCAGACGGAGCCTTCGTCCGCCGGGTGATACGCCGTCACCTTCGCGACATACCAGAAGACCACCCACGAGAGCACGAGCACGATCACCCAGACCGTGGCGATCGCCGGCAGAGGGAGGGGGGTCGCGTAGGCCTGGCCGCCCGGGACGGGGATGATCTGGTAGAATGTCCAGGGTGCGCGTGCCGACTCCCGCACGAACCCCATCACGTTCACGATCGCCGTCCCGAGGATACCGGCCGTGAAGGCGGCAAGGAGCGAACCCCGGGTGAGGTAGCCCCACTGCCCCTCTTTCTCCTCGCTTGTCAGGACGATGACGTCGAGCATGATGATGGCGGCACCGATCGCCGCCATAACAAAGAGGGCGACGTATTTCAGCGGCATTCCCCCGATCGGGTTGATCCAGGCCCCGGGGTCGTCGATGAAGAGCGTGCCGAGCCAGGCGGGCTGGACGAGGATGAACCCGGCGACGGCGGTCATGACCAGAAACCCCTTGAAGATCGTCCGGATGGTGCGGTTCTCCGGCCGGGAGAGGAGCTGGTCCCGCCGGGTGAGGAAGTAGGTCCCGATGGTCAAAAAGAGCCCGGCAAGAAGCGTCACCATCATGAGCATCTCCCAGGCCCGGGGGCCGTGCATGATCATCGTGAAGGCGGAAGGGGCGTTCTCCTGGATTGCGGTCATATACAGTTGTCCGAGGATCGGCTGCATGATCAGCCCCGCGAGCCCCCAGGCGATCCCGTAGGCAGCCACCCAATCCCACTGCTTCTTTGCGGCGAAGTCTTTCTGGTCGATGTAGTGGATGGTCGCAAGGGTCGTGATCAGGAACCCGAAGAAGGCGATTGCGGCGGCGACCCGGTGGAAGGTGAGTTCCCAGAGGGTCGGGTTGAACCAGAGCGCCATCGCCTGGTCAAGCGTCATCGGGAGCAGCCCTGATTCGGTGAAGGTAAACGACTTCACGCCCGGCGTCAGCATCCCGGCGGCGAGGGTATCGATGGTGACGGTCTGGACAAAGACGCTGACCGCGTAGCCGAACCCGAGCGCGAGGTGCACGCCGGGCCTTACCCGGTCCCAGGCGAACCAGAAGGTGAAGAGCAGGAGGATGATGACCCCATAGAGGATGAAGTAGGCAAAGAGCGGCCACCAGTAGAGGTGGAAGACGTTCATGGAGAGGTCCGGGAAGAGCGCGATGAAGGCCATCATCCCCCCCGCCGCAAACGTCGATCCCGCCGAGAAGAGGATGAGGACAAAGAGCGTGAGCGACCGGGCCAGGTTCCTGTAGCGCATGCGCCGGTAGCGGAAGTAGAGAAGCGCCGTGACCGCGATCACCCAGGCGCCCCCGACGTGCAGGTTCGCAAAGACGACGTGGATCAGCATGGTAAACGCGATGACGGCGGACCGGCTGATATCCCCGACGCTCTGGATGGGTATGCCGGACGTGGCATAGTCTGCGGTGCTCTCGCTGAGATTGTTCGCAAGGATGGTTGTCGAGGGTATCTTCCCGCCCTGGAGCGGGACGATGACGACCGAGAGGAAGATGAGGTAGGCTACGATCGCTATGATGACCGCGGATATGAGGGAGAGCCGCCTCCCCGCCTCCTCTTCCGCCACCTTTGTTTCCCGTGCAACCATTCCCGTACCTCCTCTAAACCGGCGGGGGAAGTTTCGTGAACCCGAAGTGCCAGAAGACGTAGATCGCGATCCCGATGTAGACCGCGATCGCGACCCACAGGACGTAGATCAGCGCCCGATCCCGTCTCCGGCTCATACCTCCTCCTCCCGCTCCGGGTGGTAGGACGTCACCCGTGACGTGAACCAGAAGACCGCAAAGACCAGGGCGATGATGATCAGCCAGAGCACGAAGATCTGGTGGGCCGGCACCGGCGTCGGGTAGGTCTGCCCCCCGGGCACGGGGACAATCTTATAGAACAGCCACGGGGAGCGCGCCGATTCCCGGACATACCCCATGACAATGACGATCCAGGTGCCGAGCGCACCGGCAATGAGTGCCGCCATACGGGACGCCCGGGAGAGGTTGCCCCACTCCTCGTCCCGGCGCCCGCGGAGGACCAGGAGGTCGATGCCGACGATGATCGCCCCGACGGCTATCAGGACGAGGAGGGCGATGTGCTTGTAGTACATGATCCCGATCGGGTTAGACCAGGTCCCGGCGTCGTGCTGCATGATCCCCCCAAGCCACGCCGGCTGGACGAGGACGAGCCCCGCCACCCCGGCGATGAGGGCGAACGCCCGAAAGAGGGTCCTGATGTCGTGCCGGCCGAGCCGGACCAGAAGACGCTCCCGTCGCTCGACGAAGTAGACCGAGACGGTGACGATGAGGAGCGAGAGCAGGCCGACCATCATGAGCATCTCCCACGCCCGCGGTCCGGTCATGATGTTGGTGAAGGCCTGGTTCTGGTGGGTGAATATGGTGTACATGTACCACAGGCCGAGGAGCGGCTGGGCGATGAGGCCGAGCAGCCCCCAGAGGATGCCGAACGAGCCCACCCAGTCCCAGTACTTCTTCGACGGCGGATCGGTCCGGTCGCGGAAATGGAGCATAGCGAGGAACGCGAGCAGGAACCCGAAGAAGGAGATTGCGGCGGCGACCCGGTGGGACTGGAGCGGCCAGAGCGTGGGGTTGAACCACCACTGCAGGTATTCGGCCCAGGGCATGCCGAGGAGGCCGGGCGCCCCCCAGGTGATGGTCTTCGCGCCCGGCGTCAGCATCCCCGATACGAAGGTGTCGATGGCGAGGGTCTGCAGGTAGATCGAGACGGGGTAGCCGACGGCGAGGAGGACGTGCCAGGCCGCCCCGATCCGGGACCAGGTGAACCAGAGGGTGTAGACAAAGAAGATCTCGACCCCAAAAAGGATCGCCTCGCCTAAAAGCGGCCACCAGTAGATGTGAAACGCCTGCGTGGCGAACGTTGGGTAGAGCGATATGAAGAAGAACACCCCCGTCGCGGCGAAGGTCGCCCCGGCCGAGAAGAGGATGACGTTGAAGAGCGCCACCGACTTCCCGAGACGGCTGTAGCGCTCTTTCCTGGAGAGGAGGTAGAGGATGACGAGCGAGAGGAGCACCCAGGCGCCCCCGAGGTGCAGGTTCGCAAAGAGGATGTGGGTGAGCATCACGAACGCGATGAAGATCGACCTGCCGGAGGCCCCGAGGTCGACCTCCTGGATGGGCATCTGCTCCTGGAACTGCGGCTCCGCCCCCGAAAGGTCGCTGGAACGTATCGCTGTCGAGGATATGAGCCCGCCCTGCAGGGGTATGATGTAACCGTAGAGGACGATGATGAAGAGCGCAAGCGCGACCAGGATCCCGACGACCTTCCAGATATCGCCGCGAGTATCGTACTCGCCGGGTGCCGGCGGCGTCTCCCTGGCCTGCATGATCATCCCCCAACGGGCGGGCATGGGAATCCCGGCACATAAAGGTTGTGTGTGGTGGGGGATGAGGGGGCCGGGTGCCCCCTCACTGCACGACGAAGTCCCCGGTCATCTGCTGGGGATGGACGTCGCAGCGGAAGAAGTAGGTGCCGGGCGTCGTGGGCGCCGTGAAGGTGTAGGTGGTCGTCCCGGGGCCGGTGACGGTGTCGCCCTTAAAGATGTTCTGGCTCGCGGAGGAGTCCGTGTAGACCGCGAAGTTGTGCGGGATGCCGTTGTCCTTGTTGGTGAAGTTCACCGTCACCGCCGCACCCGCGGGCACCGTGATCGTGCTCTTGTCGAATGCTATGTTCTCGGCGGTGAGATCGACGGTCGTAGCCTGGCCGCCCGCTGCGGTGGTCACCGTGGTTGTGGTGTTCGCTGCTGCCGTGGTTGTGGTTGCTACTGTTGTGGCGTTTGCCGCCGTTGTCGCCGTTGCGGCAGGGGTTTCGGTCCTGGTTGGCGTCGTTACCGTTGCTGTAACGGACGGTGTCCCGGTTGGTGTCGTTACCGTTGCTGTAACGGACGGTGTCCCGGTTCCGGTCGGCGGGGCCGTCGGCTGGGTGACGTTCCCAC
>JAQVVW010000180.1 GCA_028698765.1 Methanoculleus sp.
GGGGTTTCATCACGGTCCGGCGGGGGAACCCCTATCTCTACATCCCGGCCGAACCCGCCGTCGTCATCCGCCACCTGAAGAGCGCGGCCGATGCCGCGGCGACGGCGGCGGTGCAGGACCTGGAGGCGCTCTCCCTCGACGCCCGGTCGAAGAACTCGCCGATCTGGTACGTGCAGGGGGAGTGGAGCATCCGGCGCCACGCGGAGTCGCTCGCCGCGGGCGTCACCCGCGACCTTGCGGTCGTCTGCCTGGACTACGAGACGATCGGTGAGTTCGCCCGGCTGATCGCCGATACCTCGCGCGACCATCCGGTGAGCGTCCTCCTCCCGAACGGAAAGCGCGGGATCACAAAGCCGCTCGGAGACGCATCGCTCTACGCCCCGAAACCCTTCTGCACCTTCTTCCAGGAGAACGTCTTTGAGAAGGTCTACTGCGCCCCGCTCTCGGTGGACGGGGCGGCGTTTTTGCTCGAGTACATCTTCATCGCCGACGACCGGGTCTGCATGATCGTCTACCGGGAGGACGGGGTCAGGAACGCTGTGGTGATCACCCTCCCGTTCATCACCTGCGTCCAGCGGCAGTTCGTCAACCGGATGATCGCGACTGCGGAGCGGATCGAGGGGCCGGCACGAGGAGAGGCAGGGGTGCGGCCCCCTTCCGCGTAACCTCTACCTGACGGAGTCGAGCGGTATGTAGGGAGCGAAGGTCAGGATGTCCCTCCTGACGGCGTCAAAGCCGACCCGCTCGATGAACCGTGCGGTCCGCTCTCCGGGTTTGGCGTTCTTCCGGTAGTACTCGAGCAGCCGGCGGACCAGGTCGAGTGCCTGCTCTTCCGGGAGGTCTCTTGCGACGAGATCGCCGATCCGGGGACGGCCAGCGGAGTTGCCCCCGAAGATGACCGTTCATCCTTTCGCGCTCCGGAAAAACCCGATGTACTCCTCCGGGGCTCCCGTGTGGCTCTTTTCTGCACTTTCTCTCCTGAGAGAAGGTCTACTGCGCTCCGCTCTCGGTGGACGGGGCGGCGTTCCTGCCCGAGAGACCTTCATCGCCGACGGCCGGGTCTGCATGATCGTCTACCGTGAGGGCGGAGTGCATAATGCCGCCGTGATCACCCTCCCGTTCATCACGAGGTCCGGGAAGGTGAAGCAGGTGATCTCGCGTTTCTGAAGTAAGGAATAGGTTCAAACGTCGCGAGAAAATTTATCTAGGTATATCTGTATGTAGTCAGCATGATTCGCTCCCGGGAGGACTACCGCTATTATCTTGAGGCTGACAGAGTTGCACTGAAGATTGAGGGGACCTGGCGGGACCGGTTTCTCAACGATATCTGGCGGTTCCAGAGATTGCTCCGGAAGCTGGAGTACTGCATGAACTGCAGACAATCTCTTCTCTGGAGGCCGTATACTCTTTACCTGAACCTGAAGCATATCTATCTTGGCAGGCGGCTCGGCTTTCACATCCCGCCCAACGTCTTTGGACCCGGGCTCTCCATCGCCCATGTGGGCACCCTGATCGTGAACGAAAACGTCCGGGTCGGGGAGAACTGTCGGATCCACAACTGTGTCCATCTCGCGACTCAGTGCGGCAGCAACGATGCCTGCCCGGTGATCGGGGATAATGTCTTCATTGGACCGGGTGTGGTGATGTTTGGGGAGATCCGGATAGCAGATGGCATTGCAATCGGTGCAAACTCAGTCGTGAACACCTCTTTTCTGAAGGAGGGGATCACCATCGCAGGCGTTCCTGCAAGGAAGGTGAGCGATAAGGGGTTTGACCGGTGCTACATCAGGGCAACCGCCATCGTGCGGAACCGCTCCATGAATGTCCAGGGCGGGGTCTCTCAACCGCAGAAGGGCCTCATGGCAATGCGACTGCTACCCCGGCCGCTCAAGAGGCTTTTTGAGGGTATCGTCCGGTTCCTGAAGTGACGGACCGGAAAAATTGGGTGGGACTTGCTCTCACAACCCCAGTTTCGTCCGCTTCGCCTCGATGTGCGCAAGCATCCCCTCCGCTGCCGCTTTTGCGTCCGTCTCGACGTGCAGCACTCCGCCCGTGATGCCGGGGAGGTCCTCGGTGAGGAGTTTGACGAGGTCCGGCCCCCCGGTCACGGTCGGGACCGGGTTGACATAGGTGTAGAGGCCGAGCGCGAGCGCGAAGAGGGCGTCGATCGTCGCCTTCTGCTCCATGTATTCCGGGGCGGCGACGGCGACCGGGAGGTCCGGGAGCGGCACGCCGCCGAGGGCGTCGGAGACCGAGAAGAGGAGGTCGGCGCACCGGCCGGTGTCGGTGCAGGTCCCGAAGCCGAGCACAGGGGGCACGCCGAGCGCCGTGCAGAGGCCCTTTAGCCCCGGCCCGGCCTTCTCCTTCGCCTCCGGTGAGCAGAGCCCGGCGACCTGGAGCGCGGCGACGCCGCACCCCATCCCGAGGACCAGGATGTCGCGGGCGATCAGGTTCTCTGCGACCGCGACGGTGTGGACGTCCTGCCCGGAGTCGCGCAGCGTGGTGCAGGAGACGAGCCCGACGATGCCCCGGATGGTCCCGTCCTTGATCGCCCCGAGGAGCGGGTCGAGGCCCCCCCCCAGCGCCGCGACGATGCTCTCGGGGGCGAACCCGACCACCGCCTCCCGCACGGGAAGGCCCCGGATCGGCTCGATCTTCGCATGCCGTTCTTTAAAGTTCTCGATCCCCATCCGAAGGAGCGCCGCCGCTTGCTCCTTTGCCTCCTCGGGGACGTACTCGAGCCGGTCCGTCCCGCCCTCGAAGACGACGACCTCGCTGACCGGGATCAGTTTGAAGTGGTACTTCTCGGCGTAGAGGGGGTCGAGCGGGAGCGAGCAGTTCATGTCGGCGGCAAAGACGTCGACCGCCCCGGTGGCGAGGACCGCCTCCTGCATGATCCAGTTGCCCGTGTAGCCGTAGAAGACGTCGTCCATCTCCCGCCGCTGGATCAGTTCCTGCCCGGTCTCGATGTTCGCGATGACCCGGAGGCCTTTCGCCCCCGCATCCTTTGCCTTCTGCTGCCACTCGTCAGTGTGGGCGAGGTCGATGAGGGCGAACCCGAGGAAGGGCTCGTGGCCGTTCGGGAGGATGTTGACGTAGTCGGGATCGAGCACCCCGAGGTCGACCCGCATGGGGTGCGGTTGCGGGATGCCGTAGAGGATGTCCTGGATGTACTCGAGGACGATCTGGCTCTGGTAGGCCATCGCGACCCCGAGGCGCATCGCCCGCATGGCGTGGCTCGCGTACCATCCGTCGACGTTCGTGAGGCTCGCCGCGGTAACGACGATCGTCTCGCCCGTGATCCCGCCCGGGAAGAGCCCAAGGTGCTTCCAGACCTCTTTTCGCTCCTCCGGGGCAAGCCGCTCCACGATCCGGCTCGGCTCGTAGGTGAACCGGTGGAAGTCCTCCTCGACAAAGTCGCAGAGCCGGAGCGCGACCTCGGCGTCGCTCCCGCCGGTATCGATCCCGAGCCGTCCCGCAAACGTCCGGAGTTTCTCCGGATCGGCGATCGAGAACGGTGTTTTCCCCTCCGCGGTCGCCCGGAGGGTCCGGACCGCCTGCTGGGCGTGGAAGTGGTAGTTCGATGCGCCCATGACGTTTCTGAGCAGCATCATCCGCATCGCCATGCCGTCGGCGTTGATCCCGCAGACACCCCGGTGGTTCCGGCTTGCGTCGGCCCGGCAGGGGCCGTTCGAGCAGAAGTCGCACCGGGCGCCCGCCTGGCAGAAGGCGCACCGCCGGTCGGGGTCGGTCCCGAGACCCTGGGCCTCGTAGCGGTCCCAGACATTCGACATGCCGTCCTTCTTGAGCCGTTCGTAGGCGGTCCGGACCGAGTCGTGGTAGGATATCCTGTCGCTCTCCATGGTCATGGAGGAGGGAACCGGACTGGAGCCGTAAAAAAGTATCGGTGCCGCCTATCTCTCTTCGATATACCGCTTCAGCGCCACGGCGTTGTTCTGCTCCTCGTCCTTTGCGGCGTAGAGGAGCGTGACGGTTCCATCAGTCGCTTCCTGCCGGAGCCGGGCGAGGAGTTCTTCCTTGCCCTCGAGTTCGGCACGGTAGCGCCGGAGAAACTCCTCCCACTTCGCCGGGTCGTGCCCGAACCACTTCCGCAGTTCGTTCGTCGGTGCAAGGTCCTTCTCCCACCGGTCAATCTTTGCCTCCTCCTTCGAGACGCCCCGGGGCCAGAGCCGGTCGACGAGGACCCGGGTCCCGTCGTCCGCCGAGGGTTCGGCGTAGATCCGTTTTATGCGTAGCATACGACGGGGATACGACGCCCCCTCACATAATACTCTCGTGCGAAACCGTCTCCCCTCC
>JAQVVW010000181.1 GCA_028698765.1 Methanoculleus sp.
ACCACTACAGCGACTGCATTTCGATGCCGGTGGGTTATGACGGACTCGCACCAGGATCGGGCACCCTTTCATCATGCGGTGCTCAACGCTCTCGAAGACGGACTTCTTGTGGTAGGCGACGACCGGAAGGTCAGGTGGTACAACCCGGCCCTCGCACGGACTCTCGGTATCCGGCAGGAAGATGCCATCGGGATAGAGCTCGGTTCTCTCCTCGAAACCTATTTCCTGCCGATAATCGAGGAGGACGACTCCGTGCGGTTGCTCCGCCGCGTCCTTGAGAACGGCGCGGACCTGCCTCCTCTTCTCTGTCGCGCCCGGACCCCCGACGATACCCGGCGCTGGATCTCGATATCGAGCAGACGGACTTTCGCCGCGGCCGGGCAGCGGCTCATCAAGATCCGGGACGCCACTGCGGATCTGAATGTGTATCACTTCAGGGCCGCGCTCGAAGGATCCCCGGTGGTCGTCTTCGTGCAGGATGAAGACCTGCGGTACATCTGGTCGTACAACCAGCAGTTGGGGCCCACGGACGCGTCCATCATCGGCATGCGCGAAGAGGATGCTTTTCCCGAGAGCGCCGATCATCTTACCGCGCTCAAGCGGCGGGTTCTTGAGACGGGAGAGACCGTGCGGACTGCGGTGACGTTCACCATCGCAGGCAAGCGGCGCGTCCGCGACCTGACGCTTAAACCGTTTCGTGATGCGGACGGGACGATCGTCGGCGTTGCCGGGACGGCCTTCGACGTGACCGAGCGGAACCGGGTAGAGGAGAAGCTCCGGGAGAAGACGCACGAACTGAAGAAGCGGATGGACGAACTCCGGTGCCTCTACACCGTCGCGCACCTCGTCGAGACGCCCGGGATGACGCTCGAGAAACTCCTGCAGGCGGTTGCCGATACCCTCCCCACGGGGTGGCAGTACCCGGAGAGTACCGGGGTGCGGATCACCGTCGACGGCCGGGATTACTACCGGGGCGATCCGGCGGACTCCGCCTGGACACAGGAGAGCCCGATCGCCGCCCACGGCGAACTGGTCGGTGAGATCGAGGTGCGGTACCTCGCGGAGGTCCCGCAGGGCAGTGAAGGGCCGTTCCTGCCGGAAGAGCAGATGCTGCTCGACTCCATTGCGAAGCGGATCGGCCGGATCATCGAACGGCTGCAGGTGGAAGCGGCGCTCGAGGAGAGCGAGGAGACGTTCCGGGGGATTGCCCAGCGGAGTTTCGATCTCATCGTCACGTCGTACCGGGACGGTGGACTGAACTACGTCTCGCCGGCGATGGAGCGGATACTCGGGTACTCTCCCGAAGAGATGGTGGGAACCGATTGGGAGGACTACATCCTTCCGACGAGCCTTCTGACCTGGAAAGAGGGGCGGCGGAGAGTTCTCCGGGGCGAGCAGATCGAGGGGCTCAAGATCGAGGTCCGGCGAAAGAACGGGGAGACCGCCATACTGGAGCTGAACGAGTCGCCGATCATCGAGAAGAAGGCGATTGTGGGGTTCCAGGTGATCGGCAGGGATATCTCCGAGCGGATCCTGCACGAGCGGCTCCGGGAGCAGGCGTTCGATATGACCGAACGGAATATCGCTCAGTTCGCCGTCCTTGCCGACCATGTCCGCCACCCGCTCCAGGTGATCATGGGGGTCGCGGATCTCCTCGACGACGAAGCGGTCGCGGAGAAACTCCGGGAGCAGGTCCGGCGGATCAACGTGCAGATCAGCGAACTCGACCGGGAATGGATGGAGTCGCGGAAGATCCGGGAGTTCTTGAAGCGATACGAACTCTGAAGGGTTGCTCCGGCCTCATGGTTGTTTTATAGGATCGTAGTGGGGCATTTCACCGTATCATGTGAGTTCCGGTGCAGATCGCCACCTCACGCGAAGAGCGATGGATGGATGTCCAGAGGAACGTCGCACCTTCGGCCATTCGCCGGTCCAGGACCTTCGGTCATCTTCTGCTCCTGCCCCTGCCCTTCGGCCATTCGCGTAACGAACCATGGATTCCGTGAGGATATCGCCACGCACTGCCCCCGCCCCAAGGGGCGGGGGAGGAGGCCGAAGGCCGGGTGGGGTGGGGTTTACAGATATTCCCTATGTGGTAGAGACAGGGGGGAGCATCCCCTCGAAGACCTTCGATCTTCTCATGCTCACTCCGTTCGCACCTCGCACCTCCGTGCTCAAGCTCGCTTTGCTCGCACTCCGCACCCTTCGGGTGTTCGAGCTCCGTTTCTCGAAGCCTGACGGCTTCTCGAACTCCTGTCCTGCGGACAGTCGTTCTCCGGAACATCGCACTCCTCGTCAGCCCCTCCTCGCACCTTCGGTGTTCACGCTTCCGTTCTGCGAACCATCACGTAAAGAATCGTAGTACGCTCTGACAGTCGCAACTCACATCAAGTGCGTTCAGGGTGAAGATCCGTGTCCAGGAGTGCAAAGAACAGGATGGCATTCCTGGAAAACCCATTCATCTTCGCCGCCCCCTCTTGTCGTACACCCCCGGCATGGCCTCCCGGACGGCGACGAGCGTCTCCGGGAGGAGCGTGCCTTTCTTTCCGACGACATCCGCTGTCCGGATGGTGGCGGCGTGGACGGTGAGAGCGTAACTCTCGGTGAAGAGGTCGAGCCCGCCCCGGGCGAAGTCGTTGAGCGAGAGGGGTATCGATATCCCGTCGGTGGACGGACTGCTTGATACCGGGCAGACGAAGAGGCTCCCGCTCTCTCCGAGAGAGACGACCACAACCGGCCGCACCTTTCGCTCGCCACATCCCCCTATCCGCACGGGGGCTAAAACGACGTCGCCGCTGGCGTACCGCCCCATGTGCATATCGGTCGACGTGAAAACCAATAAGAGAATTGATCCGAGGTGCGGGTTCCGGATGGCCCGGGGCTGCCTGCCCGGTTGCATGACAGGACTTCCGGGTGGAAACGTATCGAAAAAGGGTTAAGCGGGTTCCGTCTCGTTCTCCGGGATCGGGTCCGGTGTCGGCGGGGTATATCTTGGGAGCGTCGGGATGGGTTCCAGCGTCGGGTCTGATGTCGGTGTAAACGTCGGTGTCGGGGGCAGTGTGAGGTCAGTGGTCGGTTCCGGTGTCGGTGGGATATACTCCGGGAGCGTCGGATTCAGTGTCGGTGCAGGAGTCGGCGTGACCCATGAGGTCGATTCCGGCGTCTCTTTTCGCAGACGGGAGGTTCTGCTCCTGCGTCGGCCTGACGTCATCGGGGCCGCCGATGCTGGAACAGCACCCGGCAGAGGCCGTATAAAAACAGGAGGGGACGGGGCGTTCCCGCCCCCGGTGCACCGTTACGGTGCCCGCCCCTTTGCTTTTCCGCTGGACTTCTGCTGC
The DNA here is from genome assembly GCA_028698765.1 of Methanoculleus sp. The sequence continues at coordinate 3,339 of JAQVVW010000181.1, forward strand.
GCATCAAGGAACTCTTTCTGGTCCTTCGCCTTCTCCTTCACCCTCACGGCGGGGGCATGCCCGTCACCGCTGCCGAACTTCGCCTCCTTCCCGTTGCCGGGTTTGATCACGGAGACGGCCCCGGTGCCGGCGACCGATACGGTACCGTTCTCCGTCACGGCGGCGCCGGTCACTGTCAGGTTGCCGTCGCCGGCAGCGAGATCGAGATCCTGATGCCGGTACTTCAGAATGAACGTGCCGCCGTCTTTCATGCAGAAGTTAACCTTCTCCGGCGTTGCGTTCCCTATTCTGAACTCAGAGGGGTCTGATACCGTCACATTCGCGCTGCCGGCTTCGGCAAATCCGAGCCAGTCCGCGATGCTGATAAAGACTGTCATGACACCGTTGCTCTTCTGGTTCAGGGTCTTCGGGACGACTTTCACCTCCGCCGTCTGCGGGGCGACGGTCACGTTCAGGGTATCGCAGGCGACGGCGCCAGTGGCGTTATTTACGACCTTTACGGTGACTGCGTAGGTGCCGGCGGCGAGGTAAGTATGGGTTGCCCGGACGGTGCCGTTCTGCTCGTCGTCCTGCACAACCTCCGCCCCGGTCGTTTCCGTGCTCCAGTCGATGAAAGCGGAGAGGTTCGTCGCATCGAAGACATCGGTGTCGTTGCAGGTCGCGAGAATGGTGACCGGCTCCCCGGCGAGCGCGGTGCGGTCGCCCCCTGCATCGACGACAAGGGCGGCCTGCACGGCAGGAACTGCCACAATGAGGGCGATGAAGAGGGAGAAGATTCGGATCGTGGTATCTTGTTTCATGAGTGTCTACCTCCGGTAGATACTGGCCCTGCCCCCCTATTTGACCGCATTGAGCTTCCCGGTTCAATCGATTAGCCGGGCGGTGGTGGACGATCGTCTATACCCGGAGCAGCCGGGCATTGATCGCGACGATCACCGTGCTTGC
>JAQVVW010000182.1 GCA_028698765.1 Methanoculleus sp.
CACGTTCTTCACCGAGTGGACCGAGGCCGCGGGATGCAGAAACGCCGTTGCCGCCATCGAGACCACCCAGGGACAGCAGGAAGGGATGCACACCGGCATCAATGAGGTCTCGATGGAGCAGGTCCTTGCCGTCGACCCCGGCCTCATCATCATCGATACCGGCGGCCCCGCCGATCTCGCGAAGGACAACCGCTGGAAGGAACTCACCGCCGTCAAAGAAGGCAGGGTCCACAAGCAGCCCACCGGGCTCTTCCTCTGGAGCCGTCCGTCCGCCGAGTCTGCCGTCCTCTACCCGGTCTGGATTGCATATATGGCCTATCCCGACCGCTTCGCCGACGTCCCGCTCACCGACCGGGTGAAGGACTTCTACACCGAGATCTTCGATTTCCCCATCACTGATGCGCAGGCGCAGAAGGTCATCGACGGTACGTACGGAAGCGTGACGTTCGGTCAGGTGCAACAGTCCGGATGAGACCGAAGACAATAGGCACCAAAAGTGCGTATGCTGACGTTGGAGGAGCACCGGTGACCGGGACGGCAACGACCGAACCGGGTCAGGTTGACGGCCGGGGCTGGGGAGAGCGGCACCCGGGGACCGTCCTGGTGCTTCTCCTCGCCGTGCTCGGGATCGTTGCGTTTGCCGCCCTGATGCTCGGGCGGTATATCATCCCGCCAGAGACGGTGGTAGCGGTGATCCTGAGTTCGGTCCTCCCGATCGAGGAGACCTGGTCGTCGACGGCGGCCAGTGCAGTGGTGAACGTCCGGATCCCCCGGATCATCGCCGGACTGCTCGTCGGAGCCGGCCTCGCTATCAGCGGAGCCTCGTTCCAGGGGATGTTCCGAAACCCCCTTGTCTCTTCGCAGATCCTTGGCGTAGCCGCCGGAGCGGGTTTCGGGGCGGCGATCGGCATCCTCCTCTTCGACAGCCTTGCCGTCGTCCAGATCCTCTCGTTCGCCTTCGGTCTCCTCGCCGTGGGGATGGCCTACGGCCTCAGCCGGGTCAGGAGCTCGACTCCGATCCTGATGCTCGTTCTCTCAGGCATCGTGATCGCGTCACTCTTCTCGGCCCTCACCTCGATGGTGAAGTACGTGGCTGACCCGATGAACAAGATGCCGGCGATCGTCTTCTGGCTGCTGGGGTCGCTCAACCACGTCTCGACACCGGACCTGCTGGTCCTCGGTCCGATCATAGCGGTCTCGATCCTGGGGCTACTTGCCGTCCGGTGGCGGATAAACGTCCTCACCATGGGCGATGAAGAGGCACGGGCGCTCGGGGTGAACACCGAGCGCCTGAAAGTCATAATCATCCTCCTCGCAACGATAATCACCGCTGCGGCGGTCTGCATGAGCGGGATCATAGGGTGGATCGGGCTCGTCATCCCGCATATGGGCCTGATGCTTGTCGGGCCGGACAACCGCTACCTCCTGCCGGTCTCAGTGCTCCTTGGCGGAGCATTTTTGATCGCCGTCGACACCGTTGCGAGGACAGCGGCCCCCGCCGAGATACCCATCGGCATCCTGACCGCGATCATTGGAGCGCCGATCTTCGCGCTACTCCTCCGGCGCAACAACCCGGGGTGGTAAGCATGCGCACCATCAGCGTAGAAGGTATAACATTCAGTTATCCCGGTAGAAGAGCAGTCTTTAAGGAGATCACGCTTGCGGTGGAGGAAGGGGACGTATACTCCCTCCTCGGCCCGAACGGCACCGGGAAGTCCACGCTCCTCAAGTGCATGGCCGGACTCATCTCCCCCTCACACGGCCGCATCCTCCTCGACGGAAAGGAGATCAACGGGATGCAGCCATACGAGATCGCCCGGCGGGTTGGGTTCGTTCCCCAGACACAGATCTCGCCGTTCCCGTTCCGGGTCAGGGATATCGTCCTGATGGGCAGGGCATCGCACCTCAATGCTTTTGCAACCCCATCGGCAAAAGACGATGCCATCGCTGCCGACGCCCTTGCGCACGTCGGGATCTCTCACCTTGCCGACCGGCCATGCACCGCGATCAGCGGGGGCGAGTGGCAACTGGTCCTGATCGCCCGGGCAATTGCACAGCGCCCGGGGACCCTTCTTCTCGACGAACCGACGTCGCACCTGGACCTCGGCAACCAGATGCGGGTGCTCGACGTCATCAGGGGGCTCGCAGAAGGAGGGATGACCATTGTTGTTGCGACGCATTTCCCCGATCATGCGCTTTTGACATCAAGCAAGGTCGCAATCCTGAAAGATCAAAGAATCATCGCCACAGGGCCTCCAGAAGAGGTTATCCGCGAAGACACCATGCGCCAGGCCTATGGGACGGACGTCAGGATCATGCACCTTGGCGACCCGATCAACCGGCGGGTCTGCGTGCCGGTGGCTGAGACGTTCCGGAGAGGAGTATTATGACAGAACAACCACACGAACCGTTTACCGGCAGAGGAGCCGGAAGAATGGATGCCATTGCGAAAGGGCCGTTTGCACCGATATATCCGGTCATCGCCCGGCAGGTCATCGATACCTGCGGCATCACCGAGGGTAGATGTGTCGATATCGGGTGCGGGCCCGGGCATCTTGCAATGGCGCTCGCCGCCGCAAGCAACCTCAGTATCGACGCTCTTGACTCATCAAACGATATGCTTGCCATTGCACGGCAGAATATCCAGGAAGCCGGGCTCACCGACCGGGTACACACGGTCTGTGGCGATGTTCACGACCTCCCCTACGATGACAACTCCATCGACCTGGTCGTGAGCCGTGGCTCGTTCTTCTTCTGGGATGACCGGGTCCGGGCATTCCAGGAGATCTACCAGGTGCTCAGGCCGGGAGGGAGGACGTTCGTCGGCGGCGGGTTCGGGACTCCGGCTCTGAAGGCGGAGATTACGGAGAAGATGCGGGTCATCGACCCGGAGTGGGAGGTAAAGGCCGCAGAACGGCTTGCCCCGAAGAACAAGGACGCCATCCGCCGTGACCTGGAGAAGACAGGAATCCCGGTCTATGAGATCCACGAGGGTGAGGCCGGATTCTGGGTCATCATGCGGAAGTGATCGAAGGATGCGATGTACCATATGTGAGGTGGGGTGCGAGATCCCACCCGGAGGAACGGGGAGATGCCGGATGTACCAAAACGACGGGACCGCGATCGTCGAACGGTTCCCGGATGCCTTTCTCGCCGCCTTCCCCGTCGCCGTCGAGACGCTTCCGGTGCTCCATTTCTTCCCCGGCGCGAAGCTCCTCCAGGTCTGCACGGTCGGCTGCAACCTCGCATGCGGTGGGTGCGTCTCTGAGATCCTCGTCGGGCATGCCGATTCGCTTGCAGCCACCGGAGAGGCCCTCGGCCCCGACGACCTGCTCCGCCTCGCGACCGAGAACGCCTGTACCGGGATTGCCTTCGCCCTGAACGACCCGATCGCCTCCTTACCGACCTTCTGCCGTCTCGCAGAGAGGGCAAGGGAAGAAGGCCTCCTCGTCGGCTGCTCCACGAACGGCTACATGACCGAATCGTCCGCCCTGCGCCTCCGCGACCGGGTGGACTTCGTCAATATCGGGCTCAAGGGGGCGACCGACGCGAGTTACCATGCTTGCGGGGCAAAGAGCGCAGCACCGGTATTCCGGACGGTCCGGCTGCTTCACGAGGGAGGGGTGCACGTCGAGGCCTCCGTCGTCTACCGGCGGGGTGGTGAGGACGAGGTTATCGACGCAGCACGGATGCTCGCAGCAATCTCCCCCGATATCCCCCTGCAGGTGATGCGGTTCGTCCCCTTCGGCGATGCGGGGCTCGGTGAGGAGCCGACGATCTACGCGAGCGAGGAACTCTGCGACCGCCTCCGCGATATCCTCCCCTGGGTCTACCTCTTCAACTCACCGGGAACAACGCACCTGACGACCTTCTGCCCGGCATGCGGGATGCCCTGCATCGAGCGTGAGTTCTTCGGCCCGATGGGCTCACACCTCGTCAGTCGGGCGCAGACGGTCTGTGAATGCGGCCGCGCCCTCCCGGTCCGGGGTGCCGTGAGCCCCACGGTCTTTTACGAACCCGGGATGATGGGCGGATACCGGGTCACCCGGGGGCTCGAGATGGTCTGGGCAATCCTCGCCTGCCTCGGTGTGGAGGAACAGGCGGTCCTCGCCCGTGTCTGGGGCGAAGTTCTCAAGACCGGGATGCTCGGGAAGGAACTGCACGACCGGATGAACAACATCGACGCCTACCTCGAACTCGTCATGGACGTCGCCCGCCGGACCGGCCGCGAGGAGGCGGGAAG
>JAQVVW010000183.1 GCA_028698765.1 Methanoculleus sp.
CCGGTTCCGTCTTCCAGTTCGCCGGCTACGCCTATGAGGCCAGCCCCGCGGGCGCCACCTTCAGCCCGGCGATCACCCTGACGTTCACGATCCCCGATGACGTCTGGGAGACGCTCGACCCCGCCAGCGAACAGTTCACGGTGAAGTGGTACAACGCGGAGGCCGGCCTCTGGGAAGACGTGGCAGTAACCGTCAACCCCGGTGCCCGGACCGTGACGGCGACGGTGACGCACTTCAGCGTCTACGCGCTCTTCACCGAGCCGGGGTCAACGCCGGTCACCCCGACCGAGACCCCAACCACGACAACGACCACGACCACGACCACGACGACCCCCGGGGGCCAGCCCTCTGAAGGCCTGCCCATGACGATGATCCTCGCGATCTTCGCCGTCGTCGTCATCATTGCAGCGGCCGGATACTTCCTCATGATGAGGAAGTAATCCCGCCACTCTTTTTCTTGAACCTGCAAACAGCAGGCTCCAGGGACCATCCGTACCCATCTTGCCGCCCGGTTCGTTCGACGAAATGAATACAGCCACACCATGCTGTGCTGTCACCACAATGCGAGCGGTCTCCGGCAGACGGGGACCGTGCCGGGCGAGGGAGCGCTCCTCGGCGGTCATCCCACCGGTGCGGCGCTCTCCACTGCAGAACACTTTGTGGCAAGCAGAACAGCGATCTCGGCCTCACTCTTCACCGCCCCTGCTTTGCTACGGAGAGGTGCGCGACACACCAGGAGTTCTGCTATTTGGGTACACCGCCTGTTATTACGGCGATGTTGACGGGTAATGGTGTTTTTCACCCGGAACATCCATGCGATGTACCTGATTGCAAGATGGCCGTGTACCACGCTGCTACGGCTGATTTCCACTCTATGTTTCAGTTTTCCATCAGGGGGTAAAGTTTATTTACGCCAAAAGGTATCGTCCACCGCATGAAGAGATTGTTTGGTATCCTTGCGCTCATGGTGATCGCGAGCATCATGATCGCAGGGTGCGTGCAGCCAGCGGGCAACGAGACGGCGACCCCCGGTATGACTCCGGGGGCCACCGAAACCCCGATGGGAACCGAGAGCCCGACGATGACTGAAACCCCGATGGGAACCGAGACTACGAGTGAGACCGGGACACCGGGGGCCACCGGGACCCCGATGGGAACCGAGAGCCCGACGATGACCGAAACCCCGATAGGGACCGAGACTACGAGTGAGACCGGAACGCCGGTGACGACCGAGACCACCACGATGGCCGGGACCACGCCAACGACCGCCGCTGCGAACGCGACGGAGACCCCGCCCGGACCGCCTGCCGCTGCCGTCGCCGACGAGCTCGTCTCGATCACCGATGGCGGATTTTCGCCGAGCACGCTCACCGTTCCCACGGGCACCACGGTGGGCTGGACCAACGACGGCGAGATGAACCAGACCGTCACAGGGACCGGGGCTCTGGGTTTCTTTGACTCCGGGATGCTCCAGCCGGGCGAATCGTTCACCTACAACTTCAGAGGCACGGGGAACTACACCTACACCTCACAGACGTCCGGAGCCACCGGGGTGGTGATCGTCACCGCCAACACAACTGCTTAACCCTTTTTTCCGGTATCGACGGGCTTAGGGGGCAGAAATCTGCCCTACGTCCGCCGGTATGTCCCGGCGGCCCGGACCAGGCTGCCGGCCAATCCTTCTGTGAAGTAGGCGTGAGTGTACTGCCCGACTGCGTTCTGCACGGTGAGCCCGTCCCGCGCGCCGTCGATCCCCCGTCCCCGGAGGAGTTCCAGGGCAAACCGGGCATCCGGAGCGCAGTCAAGGCGCGAATAGTGGAACTCATGGCCCCGGAAGGCGGAGCCCGGTGCAAGGACCGGCGCCCCGCCGACCACCCGGGCCTCCACATAGCCGAGACCCTGGATGCGGTTCGTCATCACGGCCGCTGCCGGGAGGACGCCTGCCATCGGGCAATCGCCCTCGCAGGTCACAAGTTGCTCCGTGAGGTAAACGAGCCCGCCGCACTCCGCGTAGACCGGCATGCCGTCGTCGACTGCCCGTTGCACGTCCTCCCGGCAGCGAGAGGCCGAGAGCGCCACCGCGTGGAGTTCAGGATAGCCTCCTCCGAGATAGAGCATGTCCACGTCCGGGAGCCGGTCCGTCATCGGTGAGAAGAAGACCAGATGCGCCCCGGCCCGGGCGAGCCGGTCGAGGTTGTCCTGGTAATAGAAACAGAATGCCGCATCGTTCGCGACGCCGACCCGGACCTCAGCCTCCGACCGGTCGGGGACCTTCGCCGGCGCCGGGAGGGGCGGGGCCGTCCGCGCGAGATCCAGGATTCCGGGAACGTCGCAGAACTCCTCCACCACCGGCCCGAACCCGGCGAGTGCGCCGGTCTCGGCCGCCATCGCGAGACCGAGGTGCCGGCTCGCGACCGTAAGATCGTCCCGCCGCGGGATCCACCCATAGACCGGGAGGCTTTGCGTGGCCTCGATCAGCGCCCGGTGGCGGGGACTCCCGACCCGGTTGAAGACGACCCCGGCGACCCGGACCTCCGGGTCGAACCCGGCATACCCCCGGACCGTTGCGTGGACGCTCCGTGACGCCCCTTTCGCGTCAACCGCGAGGAGGATCGGGGCTTCCAGGATCTTTGCGACGTGCGCCGTGCTCGCGGTATCGGTCCCGTCGAGGCCGTCGTAGAGCCCCATCACGCCCTCGACGACGGCGATATCGGCGCCGCCGCATGCGTGGAGAAATGTCTCGCGCACCCCTGTCTCCCCCATCATGAACGGGTCGAGGTTGCGCGACGCCCGGCCGCAGATGGCCGAGTGGTGCGTGGGATCGATGAAGTCCGGACCCACCTTGAAGGGCTGGACGGCGAGCCCGCGGGCGGTGAGCGCCGCCATCAGGCCGCTTGCAAGCGTGGTCTTTCCGCAGCCGCTCTGGGTTCCGGCGACGACGATACGTGGGATCTGGCGCATAACGTTCCTGTAGTGTTGAATACCGCAGAAGATAAATATGACCGGGGATAACCACAATCTATCAGATGGTTTTGTCTTATAACAAATTAATCTGATCTACCGGGACGGCAACGCTCCACAGGTGATTATCATGCACATCATGGAAGGATTCTTACCAAGCCCCTGGTGGCAGATCTGGTTTTTGATCTCTCTGCCCTTCATCGTCATCGGGCTCTACCAGTTGAATCGGCTCGTAAAAGAGAAACGCGAGGCCCTGCCGCTCCTTGCGGTCGCAGGCGCTTTTGTCTTCGTCCTCTCCTCACTCAAACTCCCCTCGTTCAACGGGAGTTGCTCCCACCCCACGGGGACGGGGCTCGGCGCCATCTTCTTCGGGCCCTGCATCGCCGCCGTCCTCGGTCTGATCGTCCTCGTCTTCCAGGCGGTCTTCCTCGCGCACGGCGGGATCACCACCCTCGGGGCGAACGTCTTCTCGATGGGGGTCGCGGGACCCATCGTCGCCTACCTCATATACAAAGCCGGGACCCGGGTGGGCGCGAACACCTATGCGACGGTCTTTTGTGCCGCTGCCCTTGCCGATCTCACCACCTACGTCGTCACCTCGGTCCAGCTCGCACTCGCGTTCCCCGGGACCGTCGGGCTCATTGGGGCGCTCTCGGCCTTCGCCGCTATATTCGCCGTCACCCAGGTTCCGCTCGCCATCATCGAGGGCGCGGTCATCGCGCTGGTCTTCAAGTACATCGTCCAGCTCAAACCCGAGATCCTCACGCGCTTAAACCTCCTCTCTGAGAGCACCGTCAAGAAACTCCGGGAGGCCGCAGTATGAAACACGGCCTGGAGATCGCGGTCGCCGCGCTCATCATCATCTTTGCTGCTGTCTTCCTCTTCCAGGATGCCGCGATAAAGGCCACCGGGGAGGAGGCCTGGGGTGGGGCGGATGGCGCGGCCGCCGGCCTCATCGAGGCCTCCGGCTACGAGCCCTGGATCGAGCCCTTCTGGGAGCCCCCGAGCGGCGAGATCGAGTCGCTCCTCTTTGCCCTGCAGGCGGCCATCGGCGCCGTGATCATCGGTTACGTCTTCGGCTACTGGCAGGGTAGCAGGAAAACCGCCTGATTTTTTTGGTGAGCCGGCAAATCTACTAAGAGAACGGAGGACTCGCGTGCACGATATTCTCGAAGAGTTTGCCCAGGAAAATGGCCTCCGGGAGGTGAGCCCAGGCCTCAAGCTCTTCATCGGGCTTGCGAGCATCCTTCTCTCAGTCTCGTCTCCTGCCCCTGTCGCCC
>JAQVVW010000184.1 GCA_028698765.1 Methanoculleus sp.
CGGCAGAGAAACTCCAGCGGGTCGAGACGCCTGAGGGGACATTCACGCTCAGGCTCGTCATCGACGACCTGGGAGATATCTACCCTGGCATGATCAGGTATACCGTCGAGGTTCTCCGTGGCACCGAGACGGTCTACACCTACGCTATCAACACCTACGAGAGTGCACCCGAGAGCTCCCTCTTCGATACCAGGAAGGCGGCGGAGATCGTCTTCGCCCGGCTCGCGCACGACGTGGCATCCCGCCCTCACCTCTACACCCATCCAAAGGTCTTCACCCGCCCGCTCCCGGGGACCGGCACGGCCGACGTCGTCATCCTGCAGGGGAGCCCGCGCCGGTTCGGGAACTCCGCGAAGATCGCGTCGTGGTGCGACGACGAGGCTGTGCGGGCCGGCCTCACGTCCCGGATCTTCTCCCTGCAGGAGATGGATATCCACCCGTGCACCGGCTGCTACGCCTGCTACGACCAGGGCTACTGTCCGGTCGAGGACGATATGCCCCCGATCATCCGGGCGCTTGAGGCCGCTTCCGCGGTCGTCGTGTGCACCCCTGTCTATACCGGCACCGTCCCGGCACCCCTCAAGGCGGCGATAGATCGCTGCCAGTGGCTTCATGCCCGAAAGAAGATCTTAGGGAAAGAAGTGCACGCCCGGGGCCTGCTCGTCGCCGTCGCGGGACGGCGGGGGGCCGATCCGTTCGTCTGCGTGACGAGGGTGGTGGGGATGTTCATGGAGAACCTGGGCATCCGTCCCGCCGACCCGGTGCTGATCGGCGATCTCGACCGGGCGAGAGACGTGGAAACGATCGCCGGGGTTGAAGATGGCGTCCGGGCGGCGCTCTCCGCGCTCCTCGCGCCCCGAAACGAAGGATAATATAGCATCCGTTCCCCACCGATGATACATGGCTGAAGTGACAGTTGAGATTGTCGGGCTCGAAGAGTCCGAGTGCGGCCCGTTTCCCTGCGACGAGACGAGATCCTGCGGTCTCGAGACCTGCTACCCGTCGAACAACATGATAGATGCCATCAGCGCGCTGCGCGATGAGCTCCTCGACCTCTACGGGGATACCGTCGAGGTGAAGCTGACGCTGATCGACGAGGGGATGCCCGACTACGTGCGAGAGATCGTCGAGGAGCGCCACCCACCTATCCCGATCATCCTGGTCAACGGACGGCTTACGTCGATCGGGAGGGTCTCGCTCGACCTTATAAAAGAAGAGATTGAGTATGCCCTGGAGGAGGCCTAAAATATCTTCTTCAGTTCGCCGGTCGCGAGGTCGAAGTAGAGGCCGTGAAGCCGGACCCGTCCCTCTTTTTCTGCGGTCATGACCGGCGGGTAGGTGCGGAGGTGCTCGAGTTGCAGGCCGACGTTCTCGATCTCGACGAGCCTCTGCCAGATCTTCTCTTCTTCAGGGGTTTGCGGCACCTGCATCCGGCACTCAACGCGGCGCTTCGCCTCTTTTGCGTTGTTGAGCCAGAGCGGAATGTACGCATCGTCACTCTCCTTGCCGAGCCCCTTTATGGCGCCGCAGTCGGAGTGCCCGCAGATGACGATATCCCCGACTTTGAGGTGGTTGACCGCGTACTCGAGCACGGTCGCGAAGTTCCAGTCGTGAACCGGGACAATGTTGCCGATGTTGCGCTGGACGAAGATCTCGCCGGCCCTGGAACCCGTGATGCGTTCAGGGTCAACTCGTGAGTCTGAGCACCCGATCCAGAGGACCACCGGGTGTTGATCTGAGGCAAGCGGGCCATAATGATCGGGATTCTTTTTAAAATCATCTTCCAGGAAGTTTTTGTTACCCTCAAGAAATCTGTCAATCATTCGTATGCTCCGTGAATAATGTAATGATATGGGCGCCCCGGATGGGTACGCCCGAAAGGAGAGTTATGTCCAAGGGTTTAAAAAAATATAGTTCTTTGGAATCTCTGGAAAAATTGCAGCAGCAAAGCGGGAGAAAAACGCCATCCAGCCCCTGGATGGGGGCAGGGGAACCAGAGCAGCCCCGGGCACCGGTGCAAGGAGCGAGGCGCGGAGCGGCGAGTGCGCCATCATGCCGGGTAAATCCGTTTAACAAAACCTGTTTGTTTACGAAAGTGTTCCCCGCCGGGCGCCGCGATCCCGGCGGAGAGTATGCGCTCCCTCTCCCGGAGACGAGGTCACCTCTGGACGGCGCCGAGGTCACCTCTGGACGGCGCCGAGGTTCGCCTGCTCCACCGTCGCGGCATAGCGGGCGAGCACGCCCGTAAGACGGCGGACCGGGGGTTTCAAGGCCTTCCGCCGCTCCTCGAGGGTCGCTCTCTCTACGACGAGGTCGAGGCTCTTTCTATAGAGGTCGATCGCGATCTCGTCGCCGTCCTCGACGAGGGCGATCGGCCCGCCGACCGCGGCTTCAGGGGCGATGTGCCCGATGCAGGGGCCCCGGGTGCCGCCCGAGAAGCGCCCGTCCGTCACCAGGGCGACCCGGGCGTAGCCGAGGCCCATCAGCGCCGAGGTCGGCGAGAGCATCTCGGGCATCCCGGGTCCTCCCCGCGGCCCTTCGTAGCGGATCACGACGACGTCGCCTTCCTTGATCTCGCGGTGGATGATCGCCTCCATCGCGGCCGCTTCGCCGTCGAAGACCCGTGCCGGCCCCCGGTGCCGCCACATCGCCTCCGGGACGGCGGCGCACTTGACGACGGCGCCGTCGGGGGCAAGCGTTCCCCGGAGAATCTTGAGGCCGCCGGCGGGGCTTACGGGGGCGTCGGCCGTCCGGATGACGTCGGGGTCGGTGACCCGGGCGCTTTTTGCGATCTCAAGGATCGAGCGTCCCGAGACCGTCGGGGCATCGTCGAGGTAACGTTCGAGCATCGCGAGGACCGCGGGGATCCCTCCCGCCCGGTGGAGGGCGAGCATGGAGTGCGGTCCGCCGGGCTGCATGTGGCAGATGTGGGGGGTCTCCTCGGCGACGGTGTTGAAGGTCTCGAGATCGAGGGGGATGCCCGCCTCCCGTGCGACGGCCATCAGGTGGAGCACGGTGTTCGACGACCCGCCGAGCGCCATGTCCACCCGGACGGCGTTCGCGAGGCTTTTTGGGGTGACGATATCACGCGGGCGGATGCTCTCCCGGACGAGGCCGACCGCCCGCTCCCCGCTCTCACGGGCTATGCGGAGTTTTGCGGCGTCGACTGCGGGGATGGCAGCGGTTCCCGGGAGGGAGAGGCCGAGCGCCTCGGTCACGCACGCCATGGTGTTTGCGGTATAGAGCCCCTGGCAGCTCCCGCACCCGGGCATCGCCGCGCACTCGAGCTCCCCGAGTTCCTCCTCGCTCATCGTCCCGGCCGCGACGCGGCCCACGCCCTCGAAGACGTCGATGAGGGAGAGTTCGCGGCCCGCCGCGTAGCCGGGGAGCATCGGGCCGCCGGTGACGACGATCGTCGGGACGTTGCACCGCACCGCCGCCATCAGCATGCCGGGGACGATCTTGTCGCAGGTGCCGACGCAGACCAGGCCGTCGAACCGGTGCGCCTCGACCATCAGTTCAACGGCGTCGGCGATGTTCTCCCGTGAGGGCAGCGAGTAGCGCATCCCCTCGTGGCCCATCGCGATCCCGTCGCAGATCCCGATCGTCCCGAACTCGAACGGCACGCCGCCCGCGGCCGCGACACCCTCCTGCACCTTCTGCGAGATCGACCGGAGATGGATGTGGCCGGGGACAACCGTGTTGTACGCGTTTGCTATCCCGATGAAGGGCTGGTCCATCTCACGGTCGGTGACGCCGAGCGACCTGAGCAGCGCCCGGTTCGGAGCACGCTGGTAGCCTTTCTTTACCGTCTCACTCCGCATGGTAATCCTCGTAGGAGAGTACACGCGCAGGGGGAGAAGAGGATTCCGGTTGGGCGGGGAGGTGGTGCGCCAAGGAGATTGACCTGCATTGTGAGGCAGGTGGTTCGTCACGTGTGCGGACGCTTACGTTACGCACCCTTTAGATGTGCATATTTTTCGATCAAACAGACCCCGGACGCGGTTTTCGTGGGGGTATCGCCATGACTGCCCCCGCCCCCGGGGCGGGGGAGGAGGCCGAAGGCCGGGTGGGGTGGGGGTTACAGGTGCCTAGTATAAGGTAGAGACAGGGGAGGGGGGAGCCGCCCCTTCACCTCTCGCCCCCATCATACAGTTCCACCACCCCGCCGATGACGATCACCGCCGGGGGGAGGACGCCGGAGGTCCGGGCTTTATCGGCGATATCGGCGAGC
>JAQVVW010000185.1 GCA_028698765.1 Methanoculleus sp.
CGATGCAATCGCGGCTGCCTGCGCCGGTAAGACTCTCGAACTGGGAGATGAGGCGCATGCACTCCTCAGTCAGCGTGACCTGTGGCATCGTCTACACTCTCGCAGCATTCAGGATATCGGATTCGCCTGGTTCTACCACGGCGAGCGCACTGACGACGTACGGTCTCCCGCAGGCTTTCCCGAGCTGGACGCTCGAGCCTTCGTAGACGTAGACGGGGATATCGATCTCGGTCACCAGATTTTTAACGGATTCCGGGCTGTTCCTGGCCACCACAATCAGTTTGGCCTTGCCTTCTTCGATGGATTCCTGGGTCTTGTTCTGACCCAGAAGCACGGTACCAGTCTTCACGGCTTTGCGTAGTGAAGCATTAAAGTCCATTATGATTCTCCTAGATTTTCAGGTTTGTTGGTGTGGGTTTTGCGATGAGTTTCACATCACCGGTGCCAAGCTGGATCGGCTGGCCCACGATCACGTTCTCGGTGACGCCGTTTAACTCGTCCACCTCGTTCGCGATTGCAGCATCGAGCAGATGGTTGACCGTCACTTCGAATGCAGCCCGGGAGAGAACACTCTCTTTCTCGCCGGCGATACCATGCCGGCCGATCTGCTTGACCTCACCCTCCATGCACATCATATCCGCGACGAGCATGATATGACGGACATCGACGCCGATACCCTGTTCGTTCAGGGTACTTAAAGCCTCCTGGATGATCGCATTCCGGCCGGCCTCGATACCGAGCACATCGGCGATCTCACTGATGTTGTTGCTCCGGGTGCGGGAGGTGTCCACTCCTTCGACTTCGAAGACACCTCTTAGGTTGGAGCCCTCAGTATAAAGGATATACTCTCCGCCCTCTTTTCTGACGACGACCCGCTCGATATCGTCGATACCCTGGACGATGACATGCCTGACGTGCTCCGCGAGCTGGAAGAGGTTCTGATAACTCTCCCGGTCCTTCGGAGTGAACGTGAGCGAGACGCTCTTCGGGTCGCCTTCAACGTCAAAGTCGCGGAAGTGCCGCTTTTCGCGGATCTTCCTCGGCGCCGCCTCAAGGATCTCGTCGACCGAGATCTTGCGCCGGTCGCAGACGGCCTTGTTCAGCATGACGAGAACCTGCATGTTCTCCATGTCGATGGTGATGTCGCCGAACTCATGGAGCGGCGCGGCCTCGATCTGCCAGCTCACCTCACGGGCGCGGTCGCGGTTGAACGCCCAGTCATCCAGCAGGTAGACCGCCATCGTGGGGGTGCTCGGCTCACGCCGGGCATCCATGATCTCGATCAGGCGGGGGAGACCGAGGGTAACGTTGATCTCGGCCACACCCGCGTAGTGGAACGTACGCATCGTCATCTGGGTGCCGGGCTCGCCGATAGACTGCGCCGCCACGACACCGACCGCCTCGCAGGGCTCGATCCGGCTCTTCCGGTACTCGGAGAAGACCATCTCGAGAATCTGCTCGAACTGTTCGTCGGTGAGGTCCCGGTCCGCCAGACTCGCTTTGAGGTCTTCTCTGGTTCGGTGAGGCAGATCGAGGGCGTCGATCCGCTGCTCCATATCGCTGTTCATTTGACCTCCTCCTTTAAGACGCTCTCAACGATACCCTTCACGTCCACCGGGGCGCCGTAACTGCTCCTTGCGGGATCGGTTCCATCCTCGCCGTAGCAGAACTGGATGATCCGGCCGCCCGTCGTCCGGACGGTGCCGTCGTACGCCACCTTGAGGTCCTGCAGGGCGTTGATCATCCGCCGCTGGAGGTATCCGCTCTGCGACGTCCTGACTGCAGTGTCCACAAGACCTTCACGCCCACCGATGGCGTGGAAGAAGAACTCGGTGGGGGTGAGGCCACTCTTGTAACTGTTCGTGACGAACCCGTGCGCCTCTGCGCCACGGTCGTTCCTCCGGAAGTGCGGCAGGGTCCGGTCCTCGTAGCCACGCACGATCCGCTCGCCACGGACCGACTGCTGGCCGAGGCACCCGGCCATCTGCGTCAGGTTCAGCATCGACCCACGGGCGCCGGAGACCGCCATCACCACGGCGCTGTTGTCCATACCAAGGTGCCGACCGGCGATCTCACCGGTGCGGTCACGGGCCTTGCCGAGCACCTGCATGATCTGCATCTCGAGCGTCTCCTCAAGCGTCCGCCCGGGCATCGGCTCGAGCTGCCCCTCGTTGTAGATCTTGATCCGGCGTTCGACGTCGGCGAGAGCGCCGTTGAGCACCTCGTCGATCTGGCCGTACTCGGTCTTCGTCAGGTCTTCGTCGTCGATACCGAACGAGAACCCTTCGAGCATGATGCCCCGGATCGAGAGTTTGGTCACGTCGTCGATGAACCGGGCAGCCCGCTTCATGCCGTGCTGCCTGATGATCCGGTGCAGGATCTGGCCGTCGAACGCACCGATCCCCTTCTTGTCGATGGTGCCGGAGACCAGGTTCCCGTCGATGACCTTGACGAACGCATCGTTCTCGCACATCTCACGCCTGCAGGTCTCGCAGTTCTGGCACGACGAGGCCTGGAAGGCCATGTTCATGTTATCGGGGAGAACGAGCGAGAAGACCTGTTTGTTCGTCCAGAGGGGGTTGCCGTTCTCGTCCATCCGGTCCGGCTCGGGCAGGTGCTCGATATCCAGGTGCTGGGTGAGGTAGAGCATCGTCTCCTTGTCGAAGTGCTGGATCCGGTGCGTCAGGAGGAAGATGCCCGAGATGTGGTCGTGGATGCCCCCGATGATCGGGCCGCCGGTCCTCGGCGAGAGGATGTTCGACGAGACCGAGACCAGGATCTCGGCTTCGGCCCGCGCCTCCTCGGTCTGCGGGATATGCAGGTTCATCTCGTCGCCGTCGAAGTCGGCGTTGTAGGGCGGGCAGACAGCCGGGTTCACCCGGAACGTCTTCCCGTCCATCACGACGACCCGGTGGGCCATGATGCTCATCCGGTGCAACGAGGGCTGCCGGTTGAAGAGGACGATGTCGTTATCCTTCAACTGCCGCTCCACCGTCCAGCCCGGCTCGATCATCTCCGCGACCGTCTCCAGATTCGCGTCCGAGAGACGCATCCTCCGGTTGTCCGGCCGGAGGGCGTAGTTTGCACCGCAGGGCGACCTGATGGTCGGGCGTTCGGGGCCGTTCAAGACGTACTGCCGCATCTCCTCGAGGTTGAACTGAGTCACCCTTATCGGAAGCGTCATCTCGTTTGCGATGGCAAGCGGGATGCCGACTTCACCGATCGAGAGGTTCGGGTCGGGGGAGATCACGGTACGGGCCGAGAAGTTCACACGCTTACCGGAGAGCGATCCGCGAAACCGTCCTTCCTTCCCCTTGAGACGCTGCGAGAGGGTCTTTAAGGGTCGGCCGCTCCGGTGCCGGGCAGGCGGGCATCCCGCCACCTCGTTGTCGAGGTAGGTGGTGACATGGTACTGCAGGAGTTCCCAGAGGTCCTCGATGATCAGCTGGGGCGCGCCGGCGTCCTGGTTCTCCTTGAACCGCTGGTTGATCCTGATGATGTCCACGAGTTTGTGGGTCAGATCGTCCTCTGACCGCTGCCCGTTCTCCAGGATGATCGAGGGACGCATCGTGACCGGCGGGACCGGGAGGACGGTGAGGATCGTCCACTCCGGCCGCGCGACGTCCGGGTTGACCCCGAGAGCCCGGAGGTCTTCGTCCGGGATCTTCTCGAGGCGCGCCCGGATGTCGGCCGGGGTCAGTTTGTGCTCGATCTTCCGCCCATCCTCCACGAAGACCTCGGAGAAGGTGGTGGGTTTCTCGAAGTTGATCTTGAGCTGCTGCTCTCCACAGTGGGGGCAGATCCGCTCTTTCTTGATATCCTTCTCGGAGACGATCTCGCCCGCGAGGTCGCCGTCTTCGGGGCCGACGATCTTCTCGACCTCCTCGGCCGTCATCAGCAGCCGGGAGCACGACCTGCAGGATACCCGGAGGAGTTTCCGGATCAGCCGCGTGTAACCGACGTGGATGACGGGTTTTGCGAGCTCGATGTGCCCGAAATGGCCCGGACAGTCGGCCGCCTTCTGGTCGCAGGTCTTGCACCGGAGGCCGGGGTCGATGACGCCGAGGTTCAGGTCCATCAGGCCCTGCGGGTAGGGAAACCCGTCGTCGTCGTAGGTGTCCGCCCAGATGATCTTCCGGACGCTCATCTTGCGGATCTCCTTCGGGGAGAAGAGCCCGAACTCGATCCTTCCAACACGTTTTGGACTGG
>JAQVVW010000186.1 GCA_028698765.1 Methanoculleus sp.
GGTCCTCCTCCTCCTCCTCCTTGCCGGCGGAGCCGTCTTTGCCCACGTGACCACCACCCCCGAGGAGTACAGCCGCTACAACACGGGCTGGAACGGCACATCGGGCTTCGCCGGGGAGGAGGTCCGCGACCTTCGCGACCTCGACCCCGGGATGGCCCTCCTCATCCTCGCGCCCGACCAGCCCTTCACCCTCGAAGAGGTCGGGCACCTGCGGGCGTTCCTCGACGATGGCGGCCGCGTCATCATCGCCGACGAGGAGGGGGCGGCAAACGGCCTCCTCACCGAACTCGGGAGCACGATGAGGGTCCGGCCGGGAAACCTCGCAAGCCTTGAGCGGGGCCACGCCGATCCCGGGCTCTTTCTCGCCCGGGTGGTCGGGAACGACACCCTCTTTTCCGGCGTCGAGACCATCCGGGTCAACCGCCCCGCGGCGGTCGAGGGGGGCGAGCCCCTCCTCGAGACATCGATCCTGACCTGGGAGGACGCCGACGGCGACGGCCGGATCACCGGCTCCGAGACCTTCGAGGCCGCGGTCGTCTGCGCGAAGGAAGGGAACCTCACCGTGCTCGGTGACCCGAGCCTCTTCATCAACGCCATGCTCGCCGAGAACCCGCAGTTCATCGAGAATACCCGGCCGGTCCTGCTTGACGGCACCCACAGCAGGACCGGCACCGCTAATCAAATCATCAACACAAGATTATGGATACAGGAGACGCCGCTGGCCGTGGCGGCCGCGGCCGCCCTCGCGGTCCTGCCGGTGGCCTACCGGTTCGGGAGGAAAGAGAATGAGTGACAACCTAACCGAGCGCATCGAAGCGATCACAAACGCCTACGAAGAGATCAGGACGATGACCCAGCAGGTGGTCGTCGGGAACCAGCCCCTCATCGAGGTGATCTTCATCAGCATGATCAGCGGCGGCCACCTCCTCATCGAGGGGGTCCCGGGGACGGCGAAGACCACCGTCTGCAAGATCGTGGCACGCCTCATCGACTACGACTTCAAGAGGGTCCAGGGGGCCGTGGACCTCCAGCCCGCAGACATCATCGGCGTCCGGGTCTACGACCGGAACCGAAACGAGTTCATCCTCCAGAAAGGCCCGATCTTCACGAACTTCCTGATGGTCGACGAGATCAACCGCTTAACGCCGAAGACCCAGAGCGCCCTCCTCGAGGCCCTGAGTGAACGCCAGGTGACGATCGACGGGATCACCTACCCGCTCGCTGACCCCTACTTCACCATCGCCACCCAGAACCCCCATGAGGCCGAAGGAACCTTCCCCCTCATCGAGGCCCAGCGGGACCGGTTCATGTTCAGCACCACCCTCACCCACCTCAACCCGGAGAACGAGCTCGAGGTCCTCCGGCGGGAGCGCGCCGGGGAACTCGACTGGAATATCTACCGGGACCGGATCGCCCCCATCCTCAACCCTGCCGGGGTGGGGGCCATGGCCGAGACCATCCAGGAGATCAGGGTCGATGAAATGGTCCTCGCCTACATACGCGACCTCGTCCTCGCCACGCGGAACCACGGCGACATCCGGCTCGGGGCGAGTTCCCGTGCCTCGATCGCCCTTCTCCGGGGTTCAATGGCCCGTGCGGCCTTGAGCGGCCGGTCCTACGTCATCCCCGACGACGTCCGGGATCTGGCCCACCCGGCGCTGCGCCACCGCATCCTCCTCTCCCGGGAGGCCGCGATCGCCGGGGTCACCCCCGACCAGATCATCGACGAGATCCTCGAGAGCATCGGGGTGTCGTAGCGATGATCCGGCCGACCCGGACGACCGGGGGGGTCGCGGCCCTCGCCCTCGCCCTCACCGCCGTCGCCATCCTCATCGACAACCCTG
Source organism: Methanoculleus sp. (assembly GCA_028698765.1). The sequence continues at coordinate 1,845 of JAQVVW010000186.1, forward strand.
CCGCGGCCCTTGCCGCCGGCTCCCTCGCCATCTTCCTCTTCTGGCGGGCCTGGCGCTTCAGCCGCGACTTTCGGGCCCTTGCAGCCTCGCTCGAAGTGAACCGCGACGTCGACCGGACGATCCTCCGGCAGGGGACGGAGGTCCACGTCAGGGTAAGGGTCGACCTTGCCGTCCCGCCCGGTATGGAGATCCGGGTGCGCGACATCCCGCCGGCGGTCGCCGTCGGCGACGCTCCCCCCTCTCCGCCCCAAAAGACCGTGGCCTACACCATCAGGCTCATGGCGCCCGGCAAGACGGCATTTGAGGGGGTCGTCCTCGAGGCGAGCGACGAGTACTTCTCCCACGACCTCGTCATCCGCCGCCCCACCGCCCCTTCCCTCAGGGTCTTTCCCGTGGGGACCGCAGAGACCAGCGGGGAGAAGGAGGCCGGGGTGAGAGACGGCGAGGTGGACCGGAGGTCTACCCTTGAAGGGCCCAGCGTCCGCGGGTTCCGCCTCTACCAGGTGGGCGACGGCCCCGGGCGGATAGACTGGAAGATCTCGGCCCGGCGCGGCACCCTCTACGTCCGGGAGCTGACCGGCCTCGAGGCCGGGGCGCCCCTCGTCGCCGTCGACATCCCCACGCGGGAGGGGAGCGACCCGGAGGTCTTCGCACGATACTCGATGATCGTCTGCGACGCGGTGGAGGGTGCGATCGAGTCCCGCGTAGGATGCTCGCTCCTCGTCATCGCCGGCGGGGAGGTCCTGCGCTTCCTCCCCTGGACTCATGACGTCAGGAAGGCGCTCTCGACCCTCGGCGGGCTTGCCCCGGTTGAGCCCCGCGCCCCCCTCTACCGGTCGCCGGGGCCGGCCATCCTCGCCGCCCGGGCCCGGTTGCCCGGGAGAGAGGGAGGCGGGGAAGGGACCTACATCGCGAGACTCGGCGGTGTGCTCGCGGCGTTTGCAGCCGAGAGTACCTCACCGTTCGCCGTCACGGTGGGGAAAGCCCTGGACCGGGTGGAAGCGTCTGAGATCCACCTCTACACGCTCCTCAACCAGAGCGATACGAGTCACCTTCTCCAGGTCGCCCACCAGGCAAAGATCCGGGGGATGCGGGTCGTTCTCCGGGCACCCGTTGGCTCGCCCGTCATCATTCCGGGCGTCGATGTCGTGGAGGCGATCTGATGGAGTTCGACCGGCGGTTCCTCCTCCTCTGCGCGGGCGAAGTCCTGGTCGTCGCGGCGGGCAACCTCGCGGCGGCCCTCATCCTCCAGGTGATCGTCCTCGGTGCGTTCCTCGGTGACCGGCGGGGCTACTGGGCCTTCATACCGGCCGCGGCCCTCTTCGCCGCGGTCATCGCAGTCTCCGGCACCGTCCTCCTCCCCCTCCTCGGCCTCGCCGCCGCGCTCGGGTGTGGCTACGCTGTCCTCACCCTCTACGACTACCGGCTCACCGTCTGGGCGGGAGGAGAGGCATGACCGCCAGAAACCCCTACCGGGGGGCCGTCCTCCTCATCACCGCGGCCGCAGGCCTCCTCGTCCTCGCAGCCGTCGCCGGCCGGGGAGACATCACCACCGCGACCCTCGTCCTCGCGGGCACCGGCTGCTTCATCGCCGGGGTCTTCCTCCTCGCGCTCAACAAGGGTGAGCCCCTCGACCCGGAGGTCGCCGCCCTCCTCCCGGTGCAGGGAACGATCGGCATCGCCACCCTCTGCGCGGACCTCGGCGTCCAGGGCGACGCCTGGTTCGTTCCCGACGGAGAAACGGTCCTCGAGGTCATCCCGGTCGCCGGCAGCCTCCCGGAGAACCCCGGGGACGACTACTCCTTCATCACCACAGACGGCGAGTGCGCCGTCAGGATCGCCCCGACCTCGACCCCGCTCCTCGCCCGGCTCCGGGAGAAGCACGCCCTCGAGGTGCCGGGAGAGGACGAGGCCCTCCTCGCCTGCATAACGGAGGTCTGCGACGATCTCCTCGAGGTCGCCGAGAAGACGGAGGCGAAACGAGACGGCGGGAACATCGTCGTCACCCTCTCCGGCTACCGCCTCATCCCGGGCTGCCGGGCGGTCCGGGCGGCCTCCCCGAAGTGCTGCACCATGGTCGCTTGCCCGGTCTGCAGCCTGCTTGCGGTGATCGTCGCGCTCGGGACGGGAACGCCGACGAAACTTGAGCACATCAGCGTCGACGAAAAAAGAGGCGTGCTCCGGGTGATCCTCACGCCGGCCGGACCCGCACCCAGAGATGCAGGTCCCGGTAACTCGCGTTGATCCGGTCCTGCCCGAGGACATCCTCTCCAGGAACCGTCTCGTTGAAGAGCAGGAACTCGATCCGGTTGTAGTCGGTTGACGGCACCGAGAACTCCCAGGGCA
>JAQVVW010000187.1 GCA_028698765.1 Methanoculleus sp.
GAACGGCCGCACGATGGCCGGCATCGAGGTCGCCTGGGCGAGCAACGATCCGACCGTCGGCACCATCGATGAGGACGGCGTCTTCACCGCTCTCGCCGAAGGCACGACGAACGTCACTGCAACGGCAGAGAACATCACCGGAGAAGCAACCGTCACGGTCGGCGGCGAAGAACCGGTCGCAACGCACATCGGCGTCACACCGCTCATTATCACCCTCGCGGTCGACGAGACGGTGAACTTCTCCGCAACGGTCTACGACCAGTTCGACGAGGAACTGCCGGAAGTCGCGGTCGCCTGGACGAGCAGCAACGAGACCGTCGGCACCATCGATGAGGACGGCGTCTTCACCGCGATTGCCAGCGGCACGACGGCCGTCACTGCAACGGCAGGCAACATCTCCGGGGCGGCGCTCGTCACCGTCACCGCCGACAAGCCGGTCGAGCCGGTCCTGGACGGTATTCGCATCACGCCGTCGGGGGCCACCCTCGCGATCGGCGATACCCAGCGATTCATCGTGACCGCTCTTAACGGGGACGGTAACACCATGGCCAACGTCTCAGTCGCCTGGACGAGCAGCAACGCGACCGTCGGCACCATCGGGGAGGATGGCATCTTCAGCGCTCTCGTCGAAGGCACGGCGACCGTCGCCGCAACGGCAGAGAACATAACCGGAGAAGCGACCGTCACGGTCATCAACAACGAGCCCGCTCTTGCCAGCATCGCCGTCACACCGTCGGAGATCACTCTCGTTTCCAATGACACGGCAGCATTCACCGCGACCGCTCTCGACCAGTTCGGCAACGAGATCTCCGGCATTGAGATCACCTGGACGAGCAGCGATGAGGACGTCGGCACCATCGATACCGGCGGGCTCTTCAACGCAGTTGCCGACGGCACGACGACCGTCACCGCAACGGCAGAGAACATAACCGGAGAAGCGACCGTCACAGTCGCGGCGGCGTCCTCAGGCGTCGTGGTCTCCCCGTCGACGATCACCCTGGGTGCCGGGGAGTCCCGGCAGTTCACCGTGCACGGCCTGCAGGACAACGCAGGTTCTGCTGTGGACTGGTCGTGCGACGACGAAGCCGTCGGCACCATCGATACCGACGGGCTCTTCAAAGCGGTTGCCGACGGTATAGCGACCGTCACCGCAACGGCAGAGAACGAGACCGGAACCGCGACTGTGACCGTCGCATCGTCCCCGGTCGCAACGCGCATCGAGATCGAACCGGCCACGGCCACCGTTCTGCCCGGAGAGACCCGGGCGTTCACCGCGACCGTCTTTGACCAGCGCGACAGCGAGATGGACTGGATCGGGGTAATCTGGTCGTCCTCCGACCCGGACGTCGGCACGATCGACCGCGCCGGCCTCTTTGGGGCCTTCGCCGAGGGATCGACGGAGATAACGGCATCGGCAGGAGAAGCAGCGGAAGCAGCGGAAACAGCGGCCGTCACCGTCTCGACGACCGCCGTACCTGAGCCCACCCCGGTCAACCCCGGGGGTAGTGGCGGATCGGCAGCCTACAGCGACGGCGGTGGCGGCAGCAGCGAGCCCACGTTCTGTGCAAGGACGTGCGAGAACCTCGCGAGCGGCCAGACCTTCACGTTCTCGGATCTGACCACCTCATCGGTAGGCAGCGTTAACGTCACGGCGGCCGGTGCCATCCCGAAGATGATGCTGACCGTGAAGAAGACGAATGCGCCATCTGCTGCAGAACCTCCTGCCGACGATGTCTACGAGTACGTCGCTATCACCTCCTCCTGGGTGAACCCGAGCCTGATCGGCAACGCGACAATATTCTTCAGCGTTCCCACCGACTGGCTCGGAGCCCGCAACGTGACCCCGGAGGACGTCAGGCTGATGCGCTACGTCAACGGCGCCTGGGAATCCCTGGAGACCGAGGTCGTCGGTGAAGAGAGCGGAAAGTACCGCTTCCGGGCAACCACCCCGGGATTCTCCACGTTTGCCGTCGTCGCATCATCGGAGGGCGTGACGGCATCGGCAGAAGGGGTCGACGTCACACCGGAACCGACCGAGACGCCCGACGTCACCGAGACACCTGAGGTGACCGAAGAGGTGACGACGGAGCCGACCACCGCCGCCCCGACGACGCCTGCGGCACCGCTCGTCTACGCGCCCTTCCTCGCCCCGCTGGCCTTCCTCCTCTGGGCGAGAAGGGGACACTAACCCTACTTTTTTAGCGCTCCTCTCCAGCCGCTCCCGGAACGACGGAGACCCGGGTTCGACAGAACTCCCCGCGACTCGTCCACCTCTACGGGGATCCCCTGTCCTTCTTCCGGAGCGCTTCCCAGTACTCGCGGTTGTTGATGCATCCGGGGTCCGGCGCGTGGATATCCGAACCTTCGGTCTTCTCACGCCCCGGTCCTGTCGAATTATCGCGGCCGGAACAGCCCGGGGGAGACCGCGAGCACGGCCCCGAGGAGGAGAGCGGCGAGGACCGGAGCGAGGGCGAATGCCTCCGGGGCGGCAAGGAGGGCCGTGTAGAGATACCAGAAGGGAAGGAATCCCTGCGTATACGGGGCGGGGGCAACGAGCCCGGAGAGGGCGATGGCGGCCATGACCGTGACGACCGCATAGAGGTGCCCCTCGCCCGACGAGCCCGGGACGGCCGCCACCAGGACGCCGAGAGCGTTTGCCGCAACCACGGCGGAAGCGAACGATACAACCGCATACAGGATCCCCGTCGGGGCCGGCGGATGGACGAGCAGGAAGGCGGCGAGGGGGATCGCGATCTGCGTCCCGTCGAGGAGGGCGTTTGCGGAGACGTATCCGGCAACCAGCCGGCGGGGCGAGACGGGCAGCAGGGCCATCCGGTCCAGCATACCGCTCTCGCGGATGCGGACGAGCCCAATCGACGACCCGAAGATCCCGGAGAAGACGACGGCGACCGTGATGCCGGCGGCCTGCAGGGATACGGGCGCATCGGCGAGGATGAGGGGAAGCAGGAGCGCCGCCGGCAGGGCGAACTTGAGGAGGAGCCCCCGGCGGTCCCGGAGGTCTTCAAGGACCTCCTTCTGGAAGAACGAGTCAGGGTGCACCTGCATCCTCTCCCGTATACGCGAGAAAGACTTCCGGAAGCCCCGGCGCCAGGAGGTCGACGCCCACGACCACCCCGCCCTCTCCCGCCACCGCGTGGACGATCCGGGCGAGGAGAGACGACGGGCCGGACCCGTCCGGCGCGGCTACCACCGTTACGTGAAACCCGTCCTCCCGCTCCTCCACCCCCACGCCCTCGACGCCGGAAACCTCGCCGAGCGGCCGGGGATCGACCGGCGCCGTCAGCCGGAGATCGATCGTCACCTTCGCACCGAGCGACCGGACGAGCGCGGACGGTTCCCCCAAGACGAGCAGCCTGCCCCGGTCGAAGAGGGCCACCCGGTCGGCAAGACCTGCCGCTTCGCTCACGTCGTTCGTAGAGAAGACGACCGCAGCGCCCCGCCGGGCCGCCGTGCGGAGCAGCCCGGCAAGGGTGACCCTTGCCTGGTAGTCCAGGCTGATCGACGGCTCGTCCAGCAGGATGAGGGAGGGCTCGTGCGCCAGGGCCTCGATCAGGCCGAGTTTCCGCCGCATTCCGTAAGAGTAGGTAGAGACCGGGTCATCCCGCCGCTCAAAAAGATCGAAGAGTCCGAAGAGAGTTTTGAGCCGCTCGTGGGCCGCCGCCGGGTCCATGCCGTAGGAGCGGGCGAAGAACCGGGCGTTCTCGTAGCCGGTGAGCGTCTCCCAGTGGGCGGTATGGTCAAAGAGCATCCCGGTGCGGCGCATCATCGCCCGCCCGTCCGCCGGGAGCGTGACGGTCCCTTCGTCGGGAGAGATCAGGCGGGCGACGACCTTCAACAGGGTCGACTTCCCCGACCCATTGGGGCCGAGGAGGCCGAGGATCTCCCCTTCCCCTGCGCCGAGCGTGACCCTATCAAGCGCCAGGACGGAGCCGAACCGCTTCGTCACGTCACACAGGGCGATAACCATCGCTCTCCCTCACCGGAACTCAAGGAGCGTGGACCGGGTGACCCGCACCGTCCCCGAAGGGACGGTCTCCGCGACCTCGTAGACGAGAACCCGGTCGCCCGGGCGGACGGTCTGCCCCATGACCTTCCCGCGGAGGATATGCCGGTGGAAATCGGGGGCAAACCTCTTCGCCCGCGTAAAGACGACCACCCGGGCATCAGGG
>JAQVVW010000188.1 GCA_028698765.1 Methanoculleus sp.
GCATATCCTCGACCCGGGCGAGGATGGCGTGGCCGAACTCGTGGATGACGATCGTGAGGAGGAGGCCGAGGACGACGGCCGCGGTGATCGGGATCGCCTGGTTGACGCCCGGTATCGCGAGGAGGTTCCTCGGGTCGTAGATCCCGGTCGGTTCGGGGGTGTGCACCAGATACTGGGGGACCGCGAGGAGCAGGGCGAGGGTCATGAAGGCCGAGACCACGACGACCAGCAGAACCCCGAAAGTCGCGTAAACCCGGAGCGGACGCCGGAACTTCTGGAACCAGTCGAAGAAGCCGACCCGCTCGGTCTTGATGGCAAGGATCGGGCCGAAGAACATGACGTGATCCTTGAACAGCCCTCGTTCGCGGATGTAATAGGCTATCAGGAGGTATGCCGCGACGAGGAGAAGGAGTATCTGGAGCCAGTTCATCACTCACGGTTGGGGCGCGTGAGGCATAAAATCTTGGTCAGGCGAAATCCTGCATGGTTGTCTGACAGAGGTTCGTGACCGTCTTCCAGCTCCGGCGAGCGCAGGGCGGCGGGCTCCCGTGCTCCCGGATGTAGCCCCGGAGGAACTCGATGGTCACCGCGTCGGAGGGGTAACCGCTCCCGATCGTCCCGTACTGCTGCTCGAGCTCCCGGATCGCCCGGTCGCGGGTGACTTTCGCGACGATGCTCGCCGCGCCGACGATCTTGTGCCGGTCGTCGGCGCGGTGTTCGGCGACGATCCTGCAGGGGAAGTCGAGGAACCCCGCAACCGTCCGCCCGTAGCGTTCCGCGTTCACGTCGCAGGCGTCCACGTAGGCCGACTCCGGTTGGAGTCCCCTGATCGCTTCGGCGTGAAGTTCGGCCACGCAGGTGTTCATGCTCATCCTGCTCCGGGCATCGTCGATCCCGGAGGCGTCGATGGTGACGATCGCTATCGAAAAATCGCGGTAGAGGATCTCGTAGAGCGCCTCACGCTGTTTCGGCCGGAGCGCCTTCGAGTCCCGGATGGGAAGACCCGCAAGGTCCTCGATATCGCGGCACCCGACGGCGGCGACTACCATCGGGCCGAGAACCGAGCCTTTCCCCGCTTCGTCCACCCCACAGATCACACGAAGTGGTTGATTCGCAAGGTATTTCAATCCCGGCGGTTGAATCCAAATGGATATGTACACCATCATCGTCGGCCTTGGCGGAATCGGCCGGAACCTGACTGCGATCGCCGTCAACGCTGGCGACTCCGTGGTGGTGATCGACCAGGACGAGGAACGCGCGAGCGACATCCTGGAGCACTACGACGTTCTCGCCATCACCGGGAACGCAACCGACAAATCGGTGCTCGAGGACGCCGGGATCGACCGGGCCGATGCCCTGGTCGCCACGACGAGCGATGACGCGGTGAACCTGATGACCTGCTGGCTCGCGAAACGTTACGACGTCGGCAACGTCGTCTCGATCGTCAACCAGAAAGAGCACTCGGATCTCTTCAACGAGGTCGGCGTCCGGATCAGCGAGAATCCCGACGAGCTGGTGGCGACCCGCCTCTACTACTGGGCGAAGAGCCCGAACCTCCAGCAGGTCGCCTCGATCCCCGGCGGCACCATCTTCGAGATCGTCGCCGACGAGGGTGCGCCGATCGTCGATCACGAGATCCGGGACCTCGAAGTCCGCGACTTCGTCTTCATAGCCATCCGGCGTGCGGGAGGCGACCTCATCATACCGAGCGGCACCGTCCGTATCCGGCCTGGCGACGTCATCACGGTCTTCACGAAAAAAGAAGCGGAGACGGAGACCCTGAAGACCCTCAACAAGCAGCTGATACGCTCAGGATAGCGCATCTTTCAGTGTTTTGAGTTCGAGGAGCAGTTTTGGGTTCCGCTTGATCAGTTCCTTGATGAGAGCCAGGACCGAGAACTCGCTGAAGCTGATGCTTGCAATCGAGTCCGCGAGGGTGTTGAGTTTTGCATCGTCGAGGGTGACGAAGTACTCTTTGACCTTGTAGTTCCGCTCGATGCCCGTGCCCATCTTCGATGCTCGCCATTCCAGATCGTAGGGCATCAGGGCCTCCTTTGAGCAGTTGCCCGCCTCGATGCATCTTGAGGCAACCTGGGCGGCAAGCCTCCCGGTGTACATGGCGTTCCCGATCCCGCCGCCGGTGATGGGGTCGACGACCCTCGCCGCGTCGCCGGCGACGAGAAGACCGTCGCCGACCGTGCAGGGAAGCGGCCGGCAGACCGGGACACCGCCTGCGATAAACTCGATCGTCTTGCCGTCGGGGAAGTTCTTCGCGACGAACCGGTCCAGGTAGTCCTTTGCCCGGGCACCGTCATGGCTCTTCCTCCCCGTGATCCCGATCCCGACGTTCGCCGTCCGGTCGCCCTTCGGGAAGACCCAGAGGTAGCCTTCGGGCGCGATCTCGTTGCCCAGGTAGAAGTCGGTGCAGCCCGCGTTGATATCGATATCCGTCATCACATACTGAGCGCAGCTCATCATCTCACGGAGGGGGACGACGGTATTGAGTCCGGCCCGGCGGGCGAACTGCGCTTCCGTGCCGTCGGCGGCGATGACCACCTCGGAGCGGATATCTGCCGGCGTGCCGACCGAGAGCACCTTCGCGCCCCGGACCGCCCCGTTCTCCATGATCGGCGCGGTCGCCCGGGTCTTGACGATCACGTCCGCCCCGGCCTCGGCCGCCTGCCAGACGAGTTCCCGGTCAAAGACCTTCCGGTCGAGGACGTAGCCGACCTCGTTTCCCGCCCGGGCCTGATCGAGGCAGATGGCGGTGCCGTTCGGGGCGATGATCCGGGCGCTCTCGATATCGGCGGAGATCCAGCGGGGGTCGGGTTTGACGAACTCTTTCAGGAGTTCTTTGCCGATCCCCTCCGCGCACCGGACGGGCGTGCCGATCGCAGAGCGCTTCTCGATGAGGCAGACCGAGTTTCCGGCTTCTGCTGCCGTCCTCGCTGCAAGAGCGCCGGCGGGACCGCCCCCGATGACGAGGATATCGTAGTTACTCTTCATGGATGACCTCCAGTGCGCCGAGCGGGCACGCCCGTGCGCAGATACCGCAGGCGATGCACTCCCGCTCAAGGCTGAGGTAGGCGTCGATCAGCTCGAGCGCGTCCTCGGGGCAGACTGCGACGCAGGTGCCGCAGTATCCACACTTGTCTCGGTTTATCCTGAGCATTGTACACATAATGTCTTTTGCCTCGCAAAAACCTTTATGTCCCTCCCGCGAGTTGCAGCACCAGAACCTCTCGTTCTGATACCGGATCGGCGCCCCATAGCCCCTGACCGCCCCGGCCCGGGCGGCGAGGCGGGCACTACGCTATTTTATAGATGTTAACACAAATTTATCCGGGTAACGTGAATGCTATGGGATTGAAGGGTGGACCAACAGAGGACGAGGTCATGGCCGTCTCGCTCGCAAAACTGGGTATCCGTCCGGGCGACCGGGTGGTTGATCTCGGGTGCGGGACGGGGAAGATCGCTCTCGCTCTATCGGAGACGGCGGAGCGGGTCTACGCCATCGACCGCCGATCGGAGGCGATCGCCTATGCCCGGGAGGAGGCGGCTCGCGCCGGCAGGGGCAACATCGAGTTCTTCGAGGGCGACGCGGTGGAGATCCTCCCCGGGCTGGGCTCACTCGACGCCGCTTTCGTCGGCGGGTCCCGCCGCCTGCCGGAGGTTCTCGATCTCCTCGCCGATCAGGTGCGGGGGAGGATCGTCGTGAACGCGGTGATGGTCGGGACGCTTCACGAGGCGATAGCAACCATGCAGCGCCTCGGGATCTTCGTCGAGGCTGTCCACCTCCAGGTCTCGCGGTCGGCCGGGATCGCCGGCGGGACGATGTTCAAACCCATCAATCCCGTCTACATCGTCGTCGGGGGTGCCGGGTGCTCGTAGGCGTGGGGCTCGGGCCGGGCGATCCGGAACTCCTGACGCTCCGGGCGGTCAGGCTCCTTGGCGAAGCGGCGGCAGTCTTTGTCCCCGGAAACCTTGCCTACGATCTGGTGCGGTCATACCGGCCCGATGCCGTCGTCCTCAACTTCCCGATGACGAACGACGAGGACTATATCCGGAGGTGCCTGGAGGAGAACGCCGACCGGATCGCGCCGCACGCCAGGAGCGGTCTTACGGTGTTCGGGATCATCGGCGACCCGAACTTCTACTCGACGTTTTCACGGAGATCGGAAGAGCACAC
>JAQVVW010000189.1 GCA_028698765.1 Methanoculleus sp.
GCCGCAGGTGCACGGGTCGGAGCGACACCGGCCCGGGCACCTCGACCGGCGCGCAACGGTCATCGTCGGGGATATCCGGGACTCGCACCAGTTCAAGGAGGCTCTCGACGGGGTCGACGCCGTCATCCACCTGGCGGCGGTCGTCGGGGACCGGTCGAGCATGTACCAGATCGAGAAGTACATGAGCATCAACGCTTCCGGAACCGCCGTTCTCCTGGAGGCGCTCCTCGATCACCCTATCGAGCGGCTCATCGTCGCCTCGAGCAGCACCGTCTACGGGGAGGGGCTGTACTGTTCCTACAACGGCACCACCTACCCGAAGATCCACCGTTCCCGGGGAGAGACAGCAAGGGGCAGGTGGGAGCCCCGGAGCCCGGAGGGAGAGGTGGTCTACCCCCTCCCCACGCCGGAGACGAAGGAGACGTCGCCGCGCTCGGTCTACGCCATCTCCAAGCACGACCAGGAGGAGATGTGCAGGCTGATCGGGGAGGCATACGGCATCCCAACGACCGTTCTCCGGCTCTTCTCTGTCTACGGCCCGCACCAGGGATACGCGAACCCCTACTCCGGCATGCTCACCGAGTACGCGTCCCGCCTGCTCCAGGGACTCCCCATCCGGCTCTTTGAGGACGGCTACCAGCAGCGCGACTTCGTGAGCGTCTACGACGCGGCCCGGGCCTTCCGCCTGGCACTCGAGTCGCAGGGTGCCGCCGGCGAGACATTCAACATCGGGAGCGGCCGGCCCTGCACGTTCACGACCGCCGCCGGCATCCTTGCGATGATAACCGGGCGGCAGGACCTCCCGGTGGAGATCACGGAGATCGGGCGAACCGGCGAGATCCGCCACTGCTTCGCAGAGATCAGCCGTGCACGGGAGGTTCTCGGCTACGAGCCGGAAGTCCCGCTCGATGCCGGCCTGCTCGACCTGGTCTCCTGGGTCGAAGCGGATATCGCAGCACAGAAGAAGGTTCCTGCACCTGTCAGGGCGCTCGGGTCGTCACGCCTGCGGGTCTGAGGGGCACCCGACGCCCAACCTTTATTTCTCCGCCGGAAGTATGTGACCGCATCATGCGCATCGGCCTTCGGACCTGGGAGGTCCGCCTCGGGATCGTCCTGGTCGCCTCCTCGATCGCCATCTACAGCGTGAAGTACCTCCTCCTCGGCGATCCCGAGAACACCTACCAGTACATCTTCAACGCTCTCGGGTTTCTGCCGATAAACGTCCTCCTGGTGACGTTGATCCTGAATCAACTCCTGAGCATCCGGGCAAAGCGCGACCGACTGGAGAAACTGAACATGGTCATCGGGACATTCTTCTCGGAGGTCGGCACCGCGCTCCTCGCCTACATCTCCGCACGCGACCCGGACCTCAGGGGAGCCCACCAGGGCCTCGTCGTGACGGACGCCTGGAGATCCGAGACCTTCGGCGCAGTCCGCGACCGCCTCAAAGACCACATCTGCCGGGTCGCCGTCGATCCGGGAGACCTGCAGGAACTCTGCGGTTACCTGAAGGAACGGCGGGACTTCCTCCTCCGCCTGCTTGAAAACCCTGTCCTCCTGGAGCACGAATCGTTCACCGACCTCCTCCGGGCAGTCTTCCACCTCACCGAGGAGCTCGAGCGCAGGAAGGACTTCGCGAGCCTTCCCGAGAGCGACATCGCGCATCTCACCAGGGACGTCGAACGGGTATACGGCCGGCTCATCGTGGAATGGCTCGCCTACATGGAGCACCTGAAGTGCAACTACCCCTACCTCTTCTCGCTTGCGATGCGCACCAACCCCTTCGACGAGACGGCGTCGACGGTAGTGCGATAAGAGTGCTGCAGGGATCGCATCGCCAATTGCACGCCGCAGATCCACGCGAAGAACGCGAAGTTCGGCAGATGGTTGCTGGCGCTCCTCTTCGCGCCTTCGCGTGAGACTTCGCTATCCTATCACGAACATATGAGAGATCACGTCGCGGGTTGGACTGGCCGGATCACGCTCGTGGCACAATGTATATACCCGCCGGCGGGCTACGCCAAGTCTGATCACCATGGCCGAATACTCCATCCTGATCGGCGGCAAGGCGGGGGAGGGGATCAACACGGCGGGCCTCTCCATCGCCGGCCTCTTCTCCCGCCTTGGTTACCGCACCTACATGTACTTCGATTACCCCTCGCTCATCCGGGGCGGGCACAACTTCGCGATCATCCGGGCCTCGGAGAGGACGATCGGGGCGCACCGCACAGAGGTCGACGTCCTCCTCGCCTTTGACCAGAACAGCATCGAGAACCACCGGGAGCGTATCCACGACCGCACGACGGTCGTCTACGATGCCTCGCAGGTGGTGCGGGGCGAAGGCTACGGCCTCCCGCTCGATACGATCGTCAAAGAGGAGAAAGCGCCCCCGATCACCAAGAACTCCGCGATGCTCGGGGCGCTCGCCCGGGTGGCGGGGATCGGGCGTGACGTGCTCGATGAAGTCCTCCATAAAAGCGTCCCCGCGAAGCACCTGGACTCGAACCTCCGGGTTGCCGGGCGGGGCTACGACGCCGTGGAGGGCGTCTTCACCGTCGAGCCACTCGAGGGGCCGGAACTCCCGGTCCTGACCGGAAACGAGGTGACAGGGCTCGGGCTCGTCCACGGCGGGCTTGAGTCCTACGTCGCCTACCCGATGACCCCGACATCGAACATCCTCCACTTCCTCGCGAACCGCGCCGAAGACCTCTCGATCAAGGTCCTCCACCCGGAGAACGAGATCAGCGTCATCCTGATGGCGCTCGGCCTCGCCTACGCCGGGGAGAAGGCAGCGGTCGGAACCGCGGGCGGGGGGTTCTGCCTGATGACCGAGGCCCTTTCGCTCGCCGGGATGTCGGAGATCCCCGTGACGATCGTCGTGGGGCAGCGGCCCGGCCCGAGCACCGGCATGCCGACCTACACCGCCCAGACCGACCTGCACTTCGTCCTGAACGCGGGTCAGGGCGAGTTCCCGCGGTTCGTCGTTGCTCCCGGCGACCTTGCCGAGACCTACTCCTGGTCGGCGACCGCCCTGATGCTCTCCTGGAAGTACCAGGTGCCCTCGATCGTCCTGACCGACAAGACGCTCGCGGAGGGGGCCTACTCGTTCGATATCGGGGCCGTCACGGAGCCCCCCGACCGGGAGCCGGAACTCTGGGACGGGAACGGCGAGTACCGCCGGTATGCCGGGACAGAGAGCGGGGTGTCGCCGCTCGCCTTCCCGGGGAGGAAGGGAGCGATCGTCAAGGCGAGCAGTTACGCCCACGACGAGGCCGGGTTCACGACGGAAGAGGCGAACGAGACGAGGGAACTCCAGGAGAAGATGCTCAGGAAAGGCAAGAGCCTCAAGGAGGAACTCGCCACCTACCCGACGGTGAAGACCTACGGCACGCGGGATGCCGGGAAGACGATCGTCTGCTGGGGCTCGGAGAAGTGGGCCTGCATCGAGGCCGCCGAGAGGCTCGGGGCGCAGGTCGTCCAGCCGCTCGTGCTTGCGCCGTTCCCCGTCCGCGCCTGGAAAGAGGCGATGATCGGGGCGGGGGACGTCGCCTGCGTCGAGAACAACGCCACCGGACAGCTCGCCCGCCTCCTCCGCCAGCACGACTTCGATCCGGGAAGATCCGTCCTGAAGTACGACGGGCGCCCGTTCGCGGTCGACGAACTGGAGGCACGCCTCAGGGAGGTCTTCGCATGACTCCGCCAAAACCGGCCGGGGACCTCATCAGCCCGGCGCAGAACACCTGGTGCCCCGGGTGCGGCAACTTCTCGATAGAGCACATGATGAAGTCGGCGATCGCGGAACTCTCGGAGGAGGAGGGGATACCCATCGAGAACTTCGTCCTCCTCGGCGGGATCGGATGCCACGGGAAACTGGTCGACTACCTGAACGTCAACACCCTCTACGGCATCCACGGCCGGTCGGTCCCGGCGGCCACCGGGATACGGCTCGCAAACCCGGACTTAAAGGTGATCTGCCACGTCGGGGACGGGGACATCTACGCCGAGGGGCTCGCTCACCTCCTCTTCGCGGCCAAACGCAACAGCGATATCACGGTGATCGTCCACGACAACCGGGTCTACGGGCTGACGACCGGACAGTACACCCCGACGTCGCCCTCCGGCTTCAAGGGCCGCTCCACCCCGGGCGGGATAACGGAGCACCCCTTGAACCCGC
>JAQVVW010000002.1 GCA_028698765.1 Methanoculleus sp.
CCCCTAACGACTCGATACTTTCATCATCCGCAAACAGCGCGTCCCACCTCGCCGAGTCCAGCACAGCATACTTCGCCGACCCCGCCGCGGCGCAGGAGACCACCCCGTTCACGGCATCGACGGTCGAAGTGACGTTGACGAACGTCCCGAGGTCCTCGTCGAAGCGGTAGATCGAGAGTCGGGAGGGGTCCACGACGTGGGTCGGGTCGTACGCGATCGCGACCGTCCCGGTCTCGACGTCGTCGCCGAATCCGATGTTGCAGACCTTGCTGACCAGGATCTCATCGCTGATCAGGTGGGTGTAGTTCACCGCGGCGACACTGACGTTGGCGACGGCATATCCCCGGCCGAAGACCGTCAGGTCCAGGGTATCGTCGAGGAACCGATCGCCGCTCCAGTAGTCCTCGGCGCCGTCCGGGACCTCATTGTCGTTCGAGTCAGGGATGGTGGGATCGGTCCCGAGGGCCACCTCGGCGCCGTCGGCAAGGCCGTCGCCGTCGGTATCGGCGGCGCGGGGGTCGGTGCCGCGCAGGATCTCGTCCGCGTCCGAAAGACCGTCCTTATCGGTGTCGGCAACGAGCGGATCGGTCCCGTAGGTCTGCTCCTCGAGGTTCGAGAGGCCGTCCCCGTCCGGGTCGTCATCCGTTCCGGCAGCGACGATAGGGCCGCCCATCGCCGACAGCATCCCCGGCTCCTCCGGGAACGTGCCCAGCTTCAGCAGCTCGAACGAATCGGTCAGGCCGTCGGCGTCGGTATCCACCACGAACGGGTCGGCGCCGATCCGCGCCTTCGCAAAGACCGGGAGGTCGCCAGCGAAGACTTCGTAGCCGTCGATGACCCCGTTCCCGGACTGGTTCCCGGTCCACTGTGAGCAGTCGGAATCGGCATTGAGGGGGTCAAACCCGATCGCCTGCTCAAAGGCGGCGGGGAGCATGTCCCCGTCGAGGAGGAGGGTCGCGGAGAGCGGGGCTCCCTGAGAATCGACCCCGCTGACAACGATGGTGTTCGCATCCGCAAGGGTCACCTCCGCCGAGAAGTTCCCGTCCTTGATCGGAATGGTCGACGAGACGCCGTTGTGGGTGAGCGTGAGACTGGTTATGGCCGGATCGGAGACGTTCCCGGCGACGGTGACGGTGCCGCCGGCTCCCACCGCGTCGTCGATCGGAGAAGTGAGGGTGATGGAGGGGGCGGCGGAGGAAGGCGGATGCAGTTCGAGCGAGTAGTACTCCATGGAGAAGTGGGTGCCCCAGGCCGGGTTCTGCCCGTGCGAGACCTTCACCCGCACGGTCCCGGATTGCGGGAAATCAGCGTGGAACTCCTTTGGAAGGAAATTTTCAGGATCAGAGCCGGAGAACCCGGATTCCGCATAGACGACCTCGTCATTGACCTCGATCGTCATCCAGCGGCCCTGGGGGATATCGGTCCCCGGCACACGCGCAACAAGCGTCAGGCTGTCCCAGCCGACACCGGAAGGGTCGGTGAACTCGTGCTCGACGGTCCCGATCACCGCACCGGCGGAAAGATGAACGTCCGCGCCGTGCTCCCCGTGGCTCCCGACCATGACGGGACCGTACTCGGAACAGGAGCCGGTGGGTTGCGTCCAGGACGCGGTATGCGCCCAGCCAGTCCAGCCGTCGGTGGACCAATTCCAGGCCGATCCGGGTGTCACGGTATGGATAACCGTCACTTTTGCGATCCCCCAGACCGAGCCCCCGGTCGACGTGACTGCGGAGATCGTAGTCGTCCCCGCAGCCCGGGCCGAAAAGATGCCGTCGGAAGTCACGGTCCCGACCATTTCGTTCGTGCTTACCCAGTTGAAGGCGATATCCTCCATCGCCGCGCCGTACTGGTCGTAGGCGGTGGCGGTAAACTGGATGGTCTCGCCCTCCACCACCTCGACGATCGAAGGGGTGACGGCAACCGTCTTCACAACGGGAACTGTCTGCGGTGCGCCGTAGGTGAACGCCGGTTCGGTCTCGACGTATTTGCGCACCCGGATCCAGTCCATCCGCACGACCCGGCCCTCGGGGGCGTTGTTGCCGCCGAGGATCTGCATCTGGTGGCTGGAGATCCCGGTGGCGCCGGTAAAGACGTCGGTGTATGAGGCACTCCCACTGACGGTATGCGTCTGGCTGGTTGGGGTGATGATCCAGGTGCTGGAGTAGTCACCGCCGGCCGAAAGACCACGCGCAGTTCCCGGTCGCCAGGCTGCCGCCCCGTTCATGTAGACATACCGGTCCCAGGACGGCGATTCCGGATACCAGAGCAGACCGTTGGTGGGGGTGTCGACGAACCAGGGGAACGCCCCGCAGGAGTAACCGGCGTTGGACGGTAGACTATCAGCATGGATGTGCATCTCCACGATCACCGGCTCGCCGTCGGTGATCACAGGCTCGTTCGAGACCAGAGCGCCAGCACCCTGAGCCCGGGTGTCATAGATCCAGCCGTCCACAAAATAATGGGCGCCCGGGATCGTGTCTGTCCAGAGAGTCGTATCCAGGTCCGGCCCGTCGAAGTCGTCGTAGAGGATGTAGGCGTTGTCCCGGTTGCCGGTATCGATCACTGCCTCGTTCCCGTAGTACATCCAGATCGAGGTCGCCCCGGCGGGGAGGTTGACCCAGATGACGGCCGAATCGGACGCCGTGTAGGTCTCCTTCCAGTAGCCGAGGACGGTGCCGTCGTCGGCGACAAACCGAACGTCGTCGAAGTCGCTCTGCATACCGGAACGGAACAAAACGACCTCACGGTGGGGATATCCGTCGACTGAAGGAGGGGTGGTAATTGTAACCGGCACCCGGGTTGCCCAGGCGGTGCTCCACCAGGTCAACTCCGGGCACGCGACACCCCGGAAGATCGGGGCGGTGTTGATATCGACCCGCCCGGTCTCGGCGGGCTTGGTGTAGATGACCTTGAACAGCCGGGTTTTCCCGGCGTTGAGCGTCTGCCCGTCGGGGGTAAACGGGACCCACTCCGGCCAGGACCGCTCCACCGTCTCGGTGCCGGCGATGTAGGGTTCCTGGGCCACGAAAGTTTCAAGAGCAGTGTCCGCGGGAAGAGCTTCCTCAGGAGGGAGGGGCTCGGGGGTAGCGTTTATGGGAACTTCGTCCTCAAAGGGAACGTTTTCCAGGGCAACAGTTTCAGGTATAACGTCTTCATAGGCAACATTCTCAGAAACAACGTTCCCAGGGATAATATCCCGGTATTCAATGATGGGGATCTCGATGCTATGCGATCGCTCCTCCCAGACGAACCACTCGGCCCGGGTGATGTTCTCGTTCCCGTTCTGGAGCGACCATGTGGCCAGGAAGTCCTCCGACCCGTCGAGGATCATCGTACGGTGGGCGGTGATCTCGAAGATCTCGGTGAAGGTGCCGAGATCCGGGGTGGCGTTCACCAACCGGATCTCGAGATCGGCATCGGCGGCAGATCTGCTCTCATCCGTGATGCAGATGGTCCGGGTCTCCGGCTCATAGGTTTTGAGCCGGATCTTGCCGGAATCGGTGACCACGTAAGTGGCATTTGATGCTAAAGAGGCATCAGTACCTGATCCTCCAGTATCCCGAATTTCTGCAGAAGTGGAGATAGAAGTGTTGGTCCATGACGTGGGTTGGGACCAGTTCTTTTCCGACCACAATGATGGATTTTCCTGAGATTGAACAGTATTGAATGCTGCTTTGTGCGTATCCAAGCCAGAAGATGTCTTGTCGGGGAACGAGTCTCCGGCAGTATCCATGTTCAATGTAGTTGCATTCGATTCCGCGGCGCTCACGGCAGGAATGAACGCCGTGGTTATCATCAACACCGCCATGAGAAGAGAAATAACTCTCTCCATACCTTTCGTGCTCATCGGTAATCACCCTTTGAACCGGAGGCACAACGAGCAGACTCTTAAGTATGAAGAAAATCCACGCGTTCTGTCTACGGGCTGTTGTGGTGTTCATCCATCTGTCGAGGACAGGATGAATACCACTCACATCTCCCTGAATTGATCAAGCATTGGACGGCTCACAAACTCTCATGTGACAATTCGTCCTAAGAGTAACTTTCACTCTATCAAATACATAAATGCATGTGGTTTGATAAAAAACAAAACATGGTGAATTAATACATTTTTATTAATAATTTGACGACAAAATCATGAATTTTTACCGTACCGTAAGCATTTGTGGATAATTGCTTTATGTGGTCGTTGCCTTATTTACACGGGATGCAGAATCCGTATCGACGGGGTCGCGCTGCCGTCCCCCGGCATCGGCGACCTCTGCATCAGTTACAGGACACCGGGCCTGAGGGTAGATGTCGGAGAGTACGGCAGTTACTCCATCATATTCTCAAAGGGCGACGTTTACGAGATGTTCATCACTGTCGGCCCCTCTTCGGACTACGAACTCCTGAAGGACCTTGCCGAACGCGCCGCGGCAAAGCTCCCGCAGTAACGGCTGCAGGCTCCCCACCATTTTTGTTCATCCACGCCGCACCCTTGATTCCCCGAGCACGTACCCGGCATACGGCACCCTCGACACCGCCCGCACCACCGCGTAACTCACCACGGCCGCCACCACAAAGATCACCGGGTAGGTGAGCCCGTCCGCCCACGAGAGCCCGGTGAGGGAGATCCAGAGAGTCGCGGCAGCGGCGATGACGAGCGGGTGGATGAGGTAGACCCCGTAGGAGTGGTCCCCGAAGGACCGGGCGGCGCCCGCCATCTCCCCACCGCCCCCATCCAGCAGCCAGGCCGCGAGGACGAGGACGGCGATGACCGGGACGTAGTAGAGCGGCTCGAGGATCCGATAGATGCAGAAGACCGCAAGGGACGTGCCGGCGAGGCTCCCGGAGAGGGCGACGGCCGCCACCCAGACCCCGCCGATGAGGAGCGCCCCCCCGCCGGCCGCGGCGAGGACCCACGCCGGCGAGAGCGATCGGAGCGTCGACCGGAACCGGTCCGTGTGCCGTCCGACGTGGATCCCGAGGACGAAGTAGAAAAGGTGCGAGGGGAAGAGCCGGATCAGGACCGTATACCACTCAGGGCCCACATATGCCCCCATGAGGTGGGCGCCTGTGTTCCAGAGGGCCAGGAGGAAGAGGAGCGAGAGAAGGAGGTAGAGCGCCGCCCCGAACCGGTCGAAGAGGCCGTAGCCCCGGACGATCAGCGGGAAGAGGAGGTAGAGCTGGATGATCAGCGCAAAGAACCAGAGATGGTAGGCACCGGTCCCGAGGAGGAGGGCTTCCGCCACCCGCTCCGGAGAGGGGATGCCGGCAAACCCGATCGTCCCCTCGACCGCGATGAGGAGATACAGGGCCGTGAAGAAGAGGTAGGGGATGAGGATCGTCTTTGCCCGGCGTTGGTAGAACTCGCGGATCGAGAACTCGCCCGTATACCGCGCCGCGAGCACCCACCCGGATATGAAGATGAAGACCGGGACCGCAAAGTGGGCGGCGATGTAGATGAAGACGTTCGTGAGCGCAAGCAGGTTCACGTCGGGGATCCGGGTGTAGTTCATCGAGACGTGGACGGCGATCACGGCGAGGGCGGCAACCCCCCGCATGTAATCGACCTCCCGGAACCAGACCACCAGAACCACCCATCACGGGCCCGCCCGGACAGGCGAGCAGTACAAATTGCAGGCCGGTGTATATAGAGCTCCTGCCCGGCGGCCGGTCAGGCACTATCATTATCCGGGAACACCATCTATCTTGAGAGTTGAGTCCATGCAGTACTCGGAAGGGCAGGTCGGCAGGGTCTTCTCCGTCCGGATCGACGACGGAGAGGACTTCATCAGGGAGATCGAGCGATTTGTAGCGGCGATGAACATCCAGAGCGGGATGGTCCACTTCCTCGGCGCCGTCCGGAACGCGACGCTGGTGACGGGGCCGAAAGATGCAGTCATCCCCCCGACGCCGCGGGCCGAGGAGATCTTCGGGGGCTGGGAACTCTTCGGGGTTGCCACCATCTATCCCGGCGTCGAGGGGCCGTCGCTCCACATCCACAGTGCGGCAGGGAAGGGAATCCGGTCGCTCACCGGGTGCCTCCGGGAGAAGGCGGAGGTCTACCTGGTCATAGAAGCGGTCGTCATGGAGTTCGTCGGCATATCCGCCCGGAGGCTCCCGGACGAGGCGACCGGCGTCAACCTGCCGGTCTTTGACCGGGTACTCCCATGAGCGGTCAGCCCGGGTTCCTCCCCATGACGATGGCGGAGGCGGAACGGCTCGGTATCGACCGGTTCGACATCATCCTCGTCTCCGGTGACGCCTACGTCGACCACCCCTCCTTCGGGACCGCGATCCTCGGCCGGGTCCTCCAGGACGCCGGTTACTCGGTCGGCGTCATCGCCCAGCCGGACTGGAGAAGCGACGCCGACTTCCGCCGCCTCGGCGAGCCCCGGCTCTTCTTCTCGGTCTCGGCCGGAAACGTCGACTCCCTGGTGAACGCCTTCACCCCGAACCTGAAGCGCCGGAGCTCGGACGCCTACTCGCCGGGGGGAAGACTCCTCCGGCCCGACCGGGCGACCCTGGTCTACACCGACCGGGTCCATGCCCTCTTCCCGAAGACTCCGGTCGTCATCGGCGGGATCGAGGCGAGCCTCCGGCGATTCGCCCACTACGACTACTGGTCCGATACGGTCCGGCAGGCCATCCTCGCCGACGCTCCCGCCGACCTCCTGGTCTTCGGGATGGGCGAGCACCAGGTGATCGCGATCGCGGACCGCCTCGCCGCCGGTGAGCCGGTCGGGTCACTCACCGATATCCCCGGCACCGCCTACCGGGTGGACCTGAAGACCTGGCGGGGCATGGACCCGGCCGGCTACGTCGTCCTCCCGGACTACGCCGAGGTGAAGAGCGACCGCTACGCCTATGCAAGAGCGTTCGCGCTCCATTATAACGAGCAGGACCCATTCCGGGGCCGGCCCGTGGCGCAGCCGCACCCGAAGACCGTCGTCATCCAGAACCCGCCGGCGATGCCGCTCTCAGGAGTTGAGCTCGACCGGGTCTACGAACTCCCCTACACGCGGAGGGCGCACCCCTCCTACACCGAGCCCGTCCCGGCTCTCGAGCCGGTCAGGTTCTCGGTCGTCAGCCACCGGGGGTGCTTCGGGGCCTGCTCGTTCTGCGCCCTCACCCACCACCAGGGGCGGATCATCCAGAGCCGGAGCGTGGACTCGATCGTCCGGGAGGTGGAGCGGATGGCGAAGATGCCGGAGTTTTCGGGCGTCGTCCAGGACGTCGGCGGACCGACGGCGAACATGTACGGGATGCACTGCGGCCGGTGGGAGACCGCCGGCACCTGCCCCGACCGCCGCTGCATCGACTGCCCCACGCTCGACCGCAGCCACACTGAGCAGCTCCGGCTGCTCGAACGCCTCTGCGAGATCCCGGGGGTGAAGCACGTCTTCATCGCTTCGGGCATCCGCTATGACTTAATCGGTCCCGAGGACCCCGACTACCTTGCCGCGGTCTCTGCCCACCACGTCTCCGGCCACCTCAAGGTCGCTCCCGAGCACGTCGCAGAGCGTGTCTGTGCCCGCATGGGAAAACCCCCCCGCGAGACCTTTGATAGGTTCAGGGAGCAGTTCGAGGCCCTCGAGAAGGGCAAGAAGAAGCGGCAGTACCTCGTCCCCTACTTCATGTCCGGCCATCCCGGGTGCCGGATGGAGGATATGGTCGAACTTGCCGAGTACGTCCGGGATACCGGGCTCTACACCGAGCAGGTCCAGGACTTCACCCCGACGCCGATGAGCATATCGACGACGATCTACCACACGGGGCTCGACCCCTTCACCCTTGAGGAGGTCTACGTCCCGAAGGGGCGGGAGAAACGGGTCCAGCGGGCCCTCATGCACTACCGGGACCCGGAGAACTACGCGCTCGTCTGCGAGGGGCTCCGGGCGGCCGGGAGAGAGGACCTCATCGGGAACGCGTGGCGGTGCCTCGTCCCGGCCCGCCCCGGGGGCGGCAGGCTTACCCGTTCAGGATCGAGCCGGCGACAAACCCGGTAGCCACCGCGAGGGGCCTGAACGGTATCCGGGGGATCACGAGCGTCGCCACCGCGAGGGTGGCCGCGAAGTTGGCCGTCGTTCCCGGGGTGACGACGGCATCGAGCGTCCGCATCGTCGAGGAGCGCCATCCGTCGGGAAGGGGCGGCGGAGAGAGTGCGAACCTCTCCTTCACGTCGCTCACCGTCTTCATAGTCGTCGACCGCCACTCACCGACTTCCGATACACGCCGTCTGCAGATCATAATCACTGGTGTGGCACGGAGATCACTTATGGTTATGGCTGGCGGGCCGGAACCCGGCGCATGCGGTTACGGTGGCAGAAGGGGCAGAGGGCCTCGAGCCTTCCCGGCACGTGAGAGCCGCCGGAGACCGCATCCTCACGAGGTCGAAGCGCGTCGACCCGGCGGTGAGGGGGATGTTCCGGCGCACCGGCGAGAAGAATACGGAGCGTCTACCCAACTAAAGCCCCCGGGATGGCGCACCCTCCTCAAGCATCCTGTTCACGAGATCCTTTCCCGAGTCCATTGCCCCCATCAGGCGTTCAACGTACTCGCCTCCCACCTCAAGATACCCGAGCACGTCACGGACGAGCGAGAGCAGGTCGTCGGCGACCTGCAGCAGCCATTCGACAAAACCCCACATCGACTCGGCCGTCCCGAGCACGGCCTCCGGCGCGTCGCGGTCGGGCAGCGAGACGTTGATCACCTCCGTGCCCGCGAACCCTGCGACGGCAATGAGAAGCAGAACCAAAATGATCGGTCTCATACCGCCACCCTGCCGGCCGGGACGGTACCGGGGCGTATGCCCGGGGCAAGGGGGATGATAAACGATCCATTCTCCATACAAATCGTTACGGCATCAACCCCAATTAAGGCCACCGCTCCGGAGGGGGTTTTGGAAACACAACCGCCGGCCCGGAGAAAACAGAGAGAAAAGACCTATTGCCCAAAAATGAAAGAAGTTCCGGTATGCAGTACGAGATCACCGGAGACAACCTGCAGATCGTGACCCTGCGCCTCGCCCCCGGCGAGAGCATCTGCGCCGAGGCCGGCGCCATGGTCAACATGAGCGGGAACATGCAGATGACGACGAACATGAAGGGCGGGCTCTTCAAGGGATTGAAACGGATGGTGACCGGCGAAGGCCTCTTCATGACCGAGTTCACCCCGGCCGGAAAGGACGGGTTCGTCTCGTTTGCCGGGAACGTCCCGGGCAAGATCTTCACGCTCGACCTTGCAGGACGTGAGTTCATCGCCCAGAAAGACGCCTTCCTCTGCTCCGAACAGGGTATCGACCTCGATATTGCGTTCACGAAGCGCCTCCGCTCGGGTGCCTTCGGCGGCGAGGGGTTCATCCTCCAGCGGCTCTCCGGGACGGGGAAAGCGTTCCTCCACTGCTGCGGCGACATCATGGAGATGACGCTTGCGCCCGGCGAGGTCGTCAAGGTGGAGACCGGGCTCGTCGTCGGGTTCGAGAGCACCGTCGACTACAGCATCGCGCTCGCCGGCGGTGTGAAGACCGTCTTCTTCGGCGGCGAAGGGCTCTTCCTGACCACGTTGACCGGCCCGGGCCGGGTCATCGTGCAGTCGATGGATGTCGCAAAACTCGCCTCCTCCCTGATACCCTACCTCCCCACCCAGAGCAGTTCATCGGGACGGTAACCTGATAGTCCAGGGAGCTCAAATTTACGGCATGAACCTCACGACGGCCACCATGGTGGTGCACGGCCCCGAGGCCTTCGATGCCGGCGATACCGGGCACCTGATCGCCCTCCTCGCGCCCCGGCGGGTGCTCGTCGCCGGGGTGATGGCCCGGACTGCCGCCGAGGAGTCGGGGCTTCCGGTGACCTGCACGGACGAGCGGCCGAGCGTGGTCCTCACCGCCCTCTCTGGGCGGGCCTTTTTGGTCAACCGGGGAAAGACCCCGGAATCGGGGAGGATATTCGGTGAACTCGTTGCCGGGAGGCTCGAAGGGCTCGTCCACGTGGAGTGCTCAAGCCGCACCATCTACCGCTGGGACGGCGGCGACGAGGGCCTTGCACGCGAGATCGCGACCCTGACCGGGTATGCCCTCGTCCGCCGTGAGAGCGCTCGCGCCCGGGCGCCGGGCACCCGGGAGGTCCGCGGCTGCCTCCCCGGCGAGGCGGTCTTCGTGAACGGGATCGTCATCGGGACCGCGACGGCGGAGACGGTCGTCCTCGCGACCGAGGGCGGAATCCTCCGTCCCGTCTCCGGCCTCGACCCCAAACCCCACGGGCTCGAGAAGCTCCACCGTGCGGGCCTCCCTGACCTCGATGCGGCATGGTGCAAGAGCGGGCCGGTGCGGCGGGTCCCGCCCCGGCAGGGCGGGCGCGCCTCCCGCGGGGGCAGGGTCGCGGTCATCGACCACTGCGGCCACACCCTCTACCGTGAGATCGGGAAGGGGGTCTGCGGCGTCCTCGCCGTCGGCGACGACACCACCGCCGTCTGCGGCCACATATGCTCCCACGCGGGCATCCCCGTCTTCGGGGTGATCGACGGGGACGCCGACGCCATCGTGGAGCCCGGGTATGCCCCCGGGTCGGTGGTGGTCGAGGTGATCGACGGGCGGGACGACGACCTCGGCCGGGAGGTTGCAGCGACGCGGGACCTCCAGGCGGAGACCTGGGATGAGTGGGTGGAAGAGACGCTCCGCACCCTTGCGGGGAGGGTGCGGGTTGTCGTCGACCGCCGGGGAGAAGAGGATGCAGTGCGCTGAGTGTAAGGGGAGGGGGCTCTGCGGGCTCGAACGCTGCCCGATCATGAGCCGGTTCTATGCGAGGCTCCCGGTCAAACCGAGCGACCACTACCAGGGGTCCGCCCCGTCGGTCTTCGTCGGGAGTTACGGCTACCCGAAGGTCGCGGGAGGTCCGTTGATGATCGACGATGCCGACCACCCGCCGGACTGGGTCGCCCGGGGCCTCGGGATCGATGATATCGTGGGGCTCCGGGCCCGGACGATCCGCGGCGCCGGCGAGGCAAAGGACCTCTCCGGGAGCATCCAGGAGATCGCGCTCTCGAGCAGCCCGCTCGATGTCGAGGTCCGGTTTGTGAAGCCGGTCTCCTTCGACCTCCGGTTCGACGGGACGATCGCCCCCGTCGGGCTCACTGGCGCCATCCGGAAGATGAACGTCCTCGAGAACGCCCGGGTGGACAGGGCGGTCGACCGGGCGACCTCCGATACTGACCTCTCCGCCACCGATGCCTGCGAGGTCCTCAACGCCTCAGGCACCGATGTCTACCGGATCACCCAGCTCCTGACCGCCGGGCTCCTCGGGAGCGAGAAGAAGCGGCATGTCGTCCCCACCCGGTGGGCGATCACGGCGGTCGATGACACGGTCTCAAAACAGTTCAAGAAGAAGATCGCCCGCTACCCCCCGCTCTCCGGGATAGAGGTCTTCTCTGCCTCGCTGTATGGGAACCATATCGTCTGCCTCCTGGTCCCCGGGGACTGGAAGTACGAGATGATCGAGGTCTGGGGGAAGCAGTCGCTCTGGGGCGGCGGAAACGAGTCGATCATCGCGGACGGCGAAGGCGCGACGAAGTCCGGCTACTCGCCGATAGCAGGGGCCTACTACTCGGCACGTCTCGCGGTCACGGAGTACCTGGAGAGCGTGCGGCGGTCGGCGCGGGTGCTCGTGCTCCGAAACGTCACGAGCGAGTACTGGGCGCCGCTCGGCACCTGGGTGGTCCGGGAGGCGACGCGAAACGCCATGAAGGGTCCAAAGACCGTCTGCGCGGACCTCAACGAGGGGGTTGACCTGGCCTCCCGTCTCATCGGGTTTACGCACTGGCGCCCCCACAGCCGGCTCATCCCGGAACTCACGACGCAGAGGACGCTTTTTGACTTTTAAAGCGAATTTTGCCCATTCTTCTGCAGACGGTAGCGCTCGATGAGGGAGTCGAGCGTCTCGGCCTCGTCGACGCTCTTGTCCTCGCGCACCCGGACGAACCGCGGGAACCGGAGCGCGTAGCCGCTCTCGTAGTTCGGGCTCGTCTGGATCTCGGAGTAGCCCACCTCGAAGACCACCGCCGGTTCGAGCGTCACCTCTTTCCCTGAACGGGCGATCACGCTCTCCTTCAAGAGGGCATAGACCTCGGCCAGCGTCTCGTCGTTGATCCCGGTCGCCACCTTTCCTACGGTGAGGAGCCGGCCCTGGTCCTGGACCGCGAGGAGGAACGACCCGAACATACCGGCCCTCCTCCCTTCGCCCCATTCGGCCCCGACGACCGCGAGGTCGAGGGTCTCGACCCCGGGCTTCACCTTCACCCAGAGGCGGCCCCGGACGCCCGGGGTGTAGGGTGAGTCGAGGACCTTCACCATCATGCCCTCGTGGCCGAGGTCGAGCGCCTCGGTGTAGATCGCCTCCGCCCGGGCGACGTCGCCAGCCAGGAACTGCGGCGCCACATGGTCACTGAGAACCTCCTCAAGGATCTTCCGCCGCTCGGCGAGGGTCCGGTCCATCAGGGTCTCGCCGTCCAGGTAGAGGATGTCGAAGACCCGCGGGACGAGCTCGATCTGCTCCATCATCGAGTCCACCTCGTGCTTCCGCCGGAACCGCCGGATGACGTACTGGAACGGCATGGGTCTCCCGTCCCGGACGGCGACCGCCTCCCCGTCCAGGATGACGTCGTGGTCGGTCGCTTCTGCAAGGTGCTTCACGATGTCGGGGAGGCTCCCGGTGACCTCCTCCAGTCTTCGCGAGTAGATCCGGCAGTCGCCCCCTACCTTATGGAACTGGAACCTGCTCCCGTCGTACTTGTACTCGACCGCCACCTCGCCGTGATCTTCAAGCTGCGTGGCGATCGTCCCCGCCTGGGCGAGCATCATCTTCACGGGCCGGAAGGGCCTGATGGTCACGCGGGAGAGCGCGTCCGGGTCCTTCCGGGCGAGGAGGGCTACCTCGCCGAGATCGTTCATCGCCTGGTGGGCATGCTCGATCAGGCGGACGTCGACCTCGAACGCCTTCGCAACAGCGTCGCGGACACTCCCCTCGCCCATGCCGATCCGGAGTTCTTCGAGCATCAGCCGCGCGAGATACCGCCCTTCCAGCGGGCGGGCGTTGCCGAAGAGCCGTTGCGCAATCCGGAGTTTCTCCCGCTGCGACCGCTGCCCCCCGGCGGCCGCTATCCGCTCGAACTCCCGGTAGACATCGACGAGGTCGAGTTCCTGGAGGAAGAACGACGTCTGCTCCTTCCTTGCGAGGAGTCCCTCGACGGCCAGGCCCGCGTCGCCGGTGGCGTTGATGGCCTCGCGGATCGTCTCTCGCTTCGTGCCGACGACGTAGGCCACGGCATCGTAGAGGAGGTTCGGGCCCACACCGAGTTTGTTCGTGCTCCAGTCGGGGAAGACCCTCCCCATGATGAACCGGACGAAGACCGGGAGTTCCTCGTCGTCGAGCCCGGGCAGGACGGCGGCGACCTGCTCGATCATCTCGAGCCTTCCTGAGATCCCCTCCAGTTGCTCGCAGATGCGGGCGAACTCCAGAAATTGCATACCCATTCTCCCAGAGTATTTCCCGGCCAGAAGAATCAACCTTCTTGTTCGTCACGGCCGGACGGCCGGGGTTGATGTGGGAGGAGCGCCAACCTCTCTCGCATGAACCAGGACGAAGAGATGAGAGAGATGCTCCGTGACCTCCTCTGGCTCAACGCCGTGATAGCCACCGAGCTCATCCAGATCACCGAGAACACCTCGCAGATCCTCAGGAAGGCGCCCCCGCCGGAGGCCTGCATCGCCGAACACGCGGCCCTGCGGGCGACGGCGCTTGAGATCGCCGACCGCTACAAGCCCGGCACGATGCTCCGGCAGCACGTCGCGAAGCACCAGTAAAAGTGGGCGGGAGAGCCGCCGTCAGGGCCCGGCGACAACAAGCCCCGCGTCCCTGACGACGAGATCCGTCTCCCTGATCACCTCTCCGGTCAGGTTGATGGGGGTGGTTGTCCCGTTCGCCGGGTCGATGGTGCTCGCCGTCGCGCCGGAAGAACCGTTGCCGGGGGTGGTGAAGGCGTAGCCGTCCGGGAGGACGACCTCGACGGTGTAGTTCCCCGGGAGGACGCCGCTGAAGAGGTAAAGCCCTTCACAGGCGTGAGAGAAGGTCTCCGCCGTTGCGATCCTCTCTCCCGCGGCGCCCTTGAGGTGGACGACGACGCCGCTCATACCCCACTCGCCGGCCCCCTGCACGCTGTCTCCATCGGTATCAAGAAAGACCGTTCCCCCGATCGTGCCGGCGGTCTTCTCTTCTCCTGCACTCAATACCGGCTCCGTTGGGATTGCCGCGGTTGCGAACGAAGAAAGGACGAACGCTGCTATGATGATTCCTAGAACGCTGATATATCTCATATGATTCACCTCGCTTCCCGGGCGCCTGGTCGGGCTCTCCCGGGCAGATAACCCCGATGGAGAGGGCAACGCCCCGACTGCATCATGTTCCGGCAGGCCGGGGGCCGGGATTTTTCTGGCCCGTTGCCTTCCCGGGGTTCAGACTCGGGATCATGCTTATATTATATTAATATTTTTATATTTCACAGGGCAGGTTTTGCGAGGATTGGGTCTGTGCCCGGGCGATTCGACATAAAATAGTGGATAATATCGTGCCTTTCACCCTATAAAGGCCGGGGCAAGAACCCCGGCGGGAGGGGGCCATAGAGGAGCCGCGCACCCCCGTTGCCGATCAGCGGCCTGCCCTGGACCCGTCACTCATCCCGGTCGTCGTCGTCCTTGTCCTTCTTGTCCTCTTTATCCTTGTCCTTCTTGTCCTCTTTATCCTTGTCCTTCTTGTCATCCTTATCGTCCTTGGTCTTATCTTCGTCGTCGTCATCGTCCTCGTTCACGTCACCGGCAGTCATCGTACGAGCATCATCCTGCTCCCCGCCGGCTCCGTCATCGGTATCGTCCGTTGACATCGAAGTCGCATCCCCGGGGTTCTGCGGCGCAGCGGTCACGGCAGGTCTTTCCCGATCATCATCCCCCGCCTCGTCGTCATCATTCTCCCGCTCATCATCCGCTCCGTCTCCGGTGCCGCCTGTCCCATCATCGTCGGCACCCTCCTCTTCCCCGGCCGCGGGGGACGGAGGTGTGGCCCCGATCGGGATCTGGGTAGGGGATGCGGGAATCAGCCCTGCATCCCTGACAACCGTCTCGCCGCCGCCAACTTGGAACCGGGTTGTCGCGCCGGTCACCGGGTCGGCATGGCTGTCCCCGCCGGTGCTCGTGAAGACGTAGTCGTCCGGCAGGATGAACGCCAGTGAGTACTCCCCGGGCGGGAGGGGGCCGAAGAGGTACGTGGAGAAGTAGTCGTCATGATGGCCGGTGCGGGCCGATGCAACCTGGTCCCCGCTCGCATTCAGGAGGCGGACCTCGACGCCCGTCAGGCCGTGTCCCTCGTTCTTGAGCCCATCCCCGTCACCGTCGTTCCAGGTTGTCCCGAGTATCCACCCGTAGGCCTCTGCCGGCGCCACCGGGCGGTAATTGCCGATGAAGCCCGCGTTCAGGGTCTGCTGCCCGGCCCCGCCTTCGGCGAACGCCACGCTCTCATCCTGCGGGTTCGCATCGCTGCCGTTCCCTGAGACGGTGCAGGAGTAGCCGTCCGGCATCAGGAACTCAACACCGCTGTAGCCCCCGGAGGGGATGGTCTCGAACCGGTAGGACCCGTCTGGACCGGTGACGGCATGGTCGGCCATGCTCTTCATCCCGATCAGCCGCACACCGATGCCGGGGATGCCGGGTTCGCCGGTGTCAGGGACACCGTCCGCGTTCAGGTCATACCAGACCCTTCCCGAGAGTGCGCTCGTGTTCTGGTTGTCGTCGCCGTTGTCATCGTCGACATCGTCTCCGAAGTCGTCCCCATGATCGTCCCCGTTATCATCTCCGTTATCATCGCCGACATCGTCTCCATCGTCATCGCCGAAGTCGTCCCCATTATCGTCGTCCCCGTTGTGCGTAGGCCTCGGAGTCATGATTCCGGTCGGCATCGGGGTCCCGGCCCTCGTCGGCGTCGGAATCACGTGCCCGTCGTCATCGTCATCCCGGTCGTCTCTATCATCTCCCGGCTTCGTCACTGGCGCCTTCTGAGGCACGACCGGTGCCTTCGGGGGCTTGATGGGGGTTACCGTGGGCCCGGGCGTCGGAGTTGCGGTCGGCGTCAGCGTCGGTGTCGGCGTGGGCTCCGGTCCCAGTCTCACCGTCCAGGCGTCCAGATTCACCGGTCCTTCCCTCTGAGTAGCATTGAAGGTCCCTGCGAAGAGGTAATTCCCGGGTGCGATCTCGATGACCGATGCGGCCGCATCGCCGGGATTCTCACCCCCAAAGGTCTTGCTCCAGGCCACCGCACCTTCGGCGTCGGTCGCGACCAGCCAGGCGTCGGTGTCATTCACGCCGGAAAATCCCGTCTCCCCGGCGACGAGATAGCCGCCGTCTGCGGTCTCGATGACCGCGTTGGCCGACTCGTTCACGCCGAAGTCGCCGTAGATCCAGTTCCAGACGACCTCCCCGTCGGGGGTGAGTTTGAGGAGGAGCACATCGGTATCGACCGTTGTGTTGTCAGGCCGCTCCGTGAACGTCCC
>JAQVVW010000190.1 GCA_028698765.1 Methanoculleus sp.
TCGATCCTCGGGCCCGGCCACGTCAGGGTCTTGAGCGAGAGCGCCCCGATGCGGTTCGGGGTCTGGTCGGGTAACGGCGATGCCCTCCGGGAACTGATCGGGATCGTCCGCGCCGCCGGGATCGCGGTCGAACCCGAACCCGATATCCGTGCGGGCAAGTGGGCGAAAGCCCTCCTCAACATCGCGGTGAACCCGATCTGCGCTCTCCTCCGCGCCCCGGTCGGGGTCGCTGCCGATGGCGAGATCCGGGGGATCGTCGACGGCCTCATCCGCGAGACCTTCGCCGTCGCCGGTGCCGAAGGGGTGCGCCTCCCCTGGGCGACCGCCGACGACTATCTCGCGTACCTCTTCCGCGTCCAGGTGCCCGACTTCGCCGCGGTCTACCCCTCGATGTACCACGACCTCCGGCAGGGCCGCCGGACAGAGATCGATCTCCTCAACGGTTACGTGGCACGCCTCGGGGAGCGCCACGGGATCGCGACGCCCCACAACCAGTGCATCGCCGCCCTCGTCCGCTACGCGGAGACGCATTCTGATGGACGGTGACCCTCACTCTCCGCCGAGGCTTGCGGCGAGCCTCCGGGCGGCCTCTTTTGCATTCGCTTCCGTCCTCCAGAGCCCGGTCTTTCCGACGGGATTCCCTTCCCGGTCGTAGAGCTGCACGTAGTAGCCGCCGTCCTGGCGGGAGAACCGGACTTCGCCGACGATACCGGGGCCGTATTCCTGCATACTCAGGTCTTATCGGCGGAGGGTTATGATGGTTCCGTGTCCTGCTGCTCTATATGCGATGAGCGCACTATCCCCCCGCGGAGGGATGGCGATGATCCTCATCATATACTACTCCGGCGAGGGGCATACGGAGAAGGTAGCGGCGGCGCTTGCAGAAAAGGTCGGGGGCCGGCTTGCAAGGATAGAGCCGGTTACGGAGACGGGGATGTTCCGGAAGGGCATGATGGCGATGTTCGGGATGCGGGCGGAGATCCGCCCGGTGAAGACGGATCTTGCCGACGTCGACTTCCTGGTCGTCGCAACCCCCGTCTGGTCGCGGAAGGTTCCGCCCTACGTCAACGAGTATCTCTCGAAGGTTACGGGCGCCGCGGGAAAACCCTTCTCGGTGCTCGTGGAGATGGGCGGTTCCGGGGCGGAGAGCGCCGTCGAGATCGTGAGAAGAAGCCTTGAGGCGAAGGGGATGCGGTTCGTCTCCTCGGCCGTGACGGTCGAGAGCGATGTCGATGCCGGGCGGTTCGGTCCGACGATCGAGGAGTTCGCCCGGACGATCGCGAGGATTGCCGTCCCGGCTGCGTAGTTCTCAGAGCGTCAGCGGTATCCCGAGGAGGTGCAGCACCACCGTGACGAGGACGCCGAACACCCCGCCGATTGCACAGATCAGGACGGTAAGGATGTTGATCGGGATGTCGGGCCGGCCGACGAGTTGCATCAGGTCGAGGAGGTTGATAAGCCAGAGCAGGATCACGCCCACGACGGCGTTGATGATGAGACCGGTCACGCTCTTTACGACCTTGTAGAGGACGAACGCAAGGACGATCACCAGGATCAAAGCCAGGAGTCCCGTGAGTAAGCTCATACCGTTCGTATGATGCGCCCGGTATTGAACGTTCCTAGAGGTAGCCGAGCGTCTCGAAGAGGGGCTGAAAACAGACCCCCTCGCCGAGTTTTACGCACCTTACCGCAGGGTCTCTTTCGTACGCGCCCATTGTCCGGCCGTCGCCGAGTTCGACCCAGTCGTGGACCGCGATACCCTTCCCGCGGATCTCGACGTGGAGGGCGTTCGTCCGGAACGCCTCCGTGTCCCAGATCATGATGCCGTGGACAGGGCGGGCGGCGACACCGTTCTGCCGGAGCACCTCCGCCCGGAGGAGCGCGAGATCGGTGCAGTCGCCCACCCCGTAGGCGAGGGTCGCGTTGAGGCCCACCGGGAAGAGGCGGGGGGAACCGTCGACGCAGGCGAACGTCGTCCGGCCCACCCGGTCGAGGAGGGTGTCTTCCGGGAAGGGTTCGGATAGAAGGGCGATCCTCTCTGCTTCTGCTCCACCGGCGGCGCCAAAGCCGCCATCCGCTCCTCCGCCATCATAGGTCAGGTGTCCCTGGGGAGTGAGGAGGGAGAGGAGAAATATCGCGTTAAGAATACCCCAAACCACGTTATTTGCCTGATATATTTTAATGTCTTTGGATCTATATTAGAACGTCTATTTTTGTCGCAGGTATATATATGGAGAAGGAGCGATTTTCCGCTTTGAGATCAGGGGGAGAGCCGGGAGCGCACCACACAAGAGATGGATCTCACGGGGCATCAAAAGAGGACAATAAGGTCACCGGGATGCGGTGATATGCCGTGCGGCGAGGGCCGCGGTGGAGAACGCGGCCTGGAGGTTGTAGCCGCCGGTGTCGCCGTCGATATCGAGCACCTCGCCGATGCAGTAGAGGTCCGGGACGATCTTTGATGCCATCGTCTTCGGGTTGATCCCCTCGAGAGCAACCCCGCCCCGCGTCGCCATCGCTTCATTGAACCCGCCGAGCCTCGCCACCCGGAACGGGAACTCCGCGAGCGATGCGGCGAGCGCGTTCCGGGCCTTCTTTCCGAGGTGGGCGCAGGTCTCATCCGCCGGAACCCCGGCGAGGTCGAGGAGCCGCCGGACGAACCGCTCGGGGAGTGGAAGACCGGAGAGGACGCTCTTCACCTGCCGGGCCCCGCCCGCCGCGACCGCATCGGTGAGGAGCTTTCGCACCTCCTCTGAGGTTGCCCCGGAGAGGAACGCGACCCGGAGGACGTCGCCGGGGCGGACGGCGCGGGAGAGGTCGAGGATCCCCGGGCCGGAGAGCCCGGTGTGCGTGAAGAGGAGGTCGCCGGTGTGCTGCCCGACGCGCTTTCCATCGCGGTAGACGGAGAGGGTGAGGTTCTGAAAGGAGATCCCGGCGAGATCAGCGAACGGGTAGTCCTCGACGTAGACCGGGGCAAGCGCCGGAGCAACCTCCGTCGTCGGCTGCCCGAGAGCCCGGGCGAAGGCGTAGCCGTCACCGGTCGAGCCGGTGGCGGGGTAGGAGGCGCCGCCGGTGGCGATGACGAGGATGCCGGCCCGAACGGTCGCCTTCGCCGTGACCAGGAATCCGTCGTTATCGCGCTCGACCTCAAGGACGGGGTCGCTATGCCGGATCTCCACCCCGCGGGCGGCGCACTCCGCGAGGAGGACGGCGAGGACGTCGGCGGACTTCCGGGTTGCCGGGAAGACCTTCCCCCCGGGCTCGGTCTCCGTGCGAAGCCCCCGGTCGGCGAAAAATGCAATGAGATCCCGGTTCGTGAAGTTCATGAGCGCGGGCCGGAGGAACGTGCCGTGGTCGCCGTAGCGGGAGAGGAAGTCGGCGGTCTCGCCCGCGTGGGTGATGTTGCACTGCCCCGACCCGGTGATGAGGAGCTTTCGGCCCGGGGCGGGCTTCTTCTCGAAGACGATGACGGTTCTCCCAACGCCTGCCGACAGCAGGGCGCAGAAGAGCCCGGCGGGCCCTCCCCCGATGATCGCGATGGTCTCGTTCACGGTAGTGATCGGTCGCCTCCAGACAGCATCAGTATTGGGGTGCGCCGGCCGCTAGATGGATATAGGAGCGGGTTCCCACGGGGGGCGGATCACCATGAATCTCACCTGGATCGTTCTCCTCACAGGGCTCGTGCTCTTCGCCGTCGGGGCGGCTGCGGAGACCCCGCGCTACTGGCTGGACGATACCCCCGGGGTCTTCTCCCACCGCCAGACGGTATCGGTCGAGAACCCCTCCGCCATCGACGGGCTTGCGGCCTCGTTCAACGCCACCTACCTCCCCGGGATGCGGCCGGACTTCGCCGACATCCGGTTTATCGCCGCGAACGGAACAGCCCTCCCCTACTGGATCGAGAACGTGACCGCCGGCTCCCACGCTCGCGTCTGGCTCAGCCTCCCGGCGAACACGACGGCGGTAACCATGCTCTACGGCAACCCCGAGGCCCGGGACGCCGGCGACCCCGACGCGGTCTTCCTCTTCTTCGAGGACTACGAGCGCGGCGACCTCTCGCGGTGGTCGTCCTGCGGTTCGAGCGCCCTCGTTCAGTCCGGCGTCGTCCGCAGCGGTGCA
>JAQVVW010000191.1 GCA_028698765.1 Methanoculleus sp.
GTCGACCGTCGAGCGGTCGAACCCCGGGATATCGATATCGGCATGGATGTCCCTCGCGAGAACCCGGTGCAGGGCGTCTTCGAGCGGCACGTCCTCGTACCCGAGCGGCGGCGCGATCTTCTGCACCGCCTCCACGGCCTCGGCGACGGATACGACCTCGAGAAAGAGGCTCATCTGAAGCAGCCCAGCTGACAGTTGCGGATCTTTATCCTCGGTTCGCGCTGGTTGCAGTACCGGGCGATATCCATCTTCGGGATGCTGTACTTCTCTGATATCTCGAAGGCCTGTGGGCAGGTTATCTCGCCCTCTATGCCATATGCCTCAAAGGCTTTCCGTATCCTGTCTTCGTCCATAGTACCAACATGGTATGCCGCAAGGATGATAGGATTTACTATTGCGCCGGTCAAGCAGTATCATTTAGCAGCCCCGCGACCCACAGTGTACCCGATGCGGATCGCGCTGATCAATTCAGAACAGGACGTTGCAGGGGTAACCATCAGACACCACCTCGAGACCCTGCTCGCGGCGGGCGGACGGTGGCCGCTTGCCGAACGGCACGACCTGGCGTTTCATGAGGTCGCAGGAAGGCTGATCCACCAGGACGGGATCGACCGGGAGATCGATGCCGATCTCATCCTCTTCATATCCCGGCACGCGAGTGTGCACCCGACGCCCGCCCTGACGGTGCACGTCACCGGCAACTACGAGACCGCCGACCTCGGCGGCGAGCCGGGCAAACTCGCTCCGGCAGCTCCCGCCTGGATGCACGCAATCCTCGGCAACCTCGCCGCCCGTGCCCCCGGGGGCTACCGGGTCTCCTACGAGGTGACGCACCACGGCCCGACGGCGCTCTCGACACCATCGCTCTTCGTCGAGATCGGGTCGACCGCGACCGAATGGGCCGACCCTGCCGCCGGGAGAGCGGTGGCGGAGAGTATCCTCGCCGCGGAGCCGCAGGAGACGATCAACCTCATCGGCTTCGGCGGCACCCACTATGCCGTGCGACAGACCGGGATCGCCCTCTCTTCCCGGGGAGCCTTCGGGCACATCGTCCCGACCCGGCAGATCGGCGCGATCGATCCCGCTCTCCTCCGGGCGATGCAGGAGGCGAGCGGCGCCGTGGCGGGCTACATCGACAGAAAATCCCTCACCAGAGATGAGGCCGGGCGGGTCGAGCGGATGCTCGGCGATGCCGGACTCCTCCTCCTCTCCGAGTCGGAGATCCGGGAGGCGTCCGGCCTTGCGTGGGCCACCTACCTCCGGGTCAGGTCTCTCGCCGAAGAGGTTGCTCCCGGGTCACGCGTTCGCGTCCATGATCTCAAAGGAGAGGGGAATCCCGCTGTGGTGCGGATTGTCCCCGATCTGATTGAAGAAACGATTAAATCCGATAGATCGGGTTTTCTCAACGGCCTTGACCGGTTGCCCGTCGCCCATCTATCCTCCGGGTCTGCGGAGGTATTATCGACGTTTATCGGCTTTGAATGCGTGTCGTCCCGACTCGCAAGAGATATAACTACCCTGTGCGTAAAACTCTTACTTATCTGTGAAGATGCTGTTATCGACGGTGATCACCTCGTCCTCCGGAAGGTGCGGTTCGACCCCGAGAAGGCGCGCAGGCACAGGGTGCCGGAAGGGCCGCTCTTCGCCATGCTTGCCGGCGGAAAGGCGGTTGAGTTCGAGGGCCGGAGGATCTCACCCGATGCAGTGCAGACAACCAGCGTGAAGCGGATACATATCCCGGGATTGGAGAGATACATATGAAATCCATCGTAGAAGAGGCACTTTCACGGGCGCGAGAGGATCAGCGTTTTGCTGAGCCCACGGAGGTCGACAAAGAGCTTGAAGACCTCCTCATGGAACTCCGGACTGAGATCGCAGTCGTCGGATGCGGAGGCGGCGGTTCGAACACGGTGACCCGGATGACGGATGAAGGGATCAACGGGGCGCGTATGATCGCTCTCAACACCGATGCGCAACACCTGGTCCGAACACGGGCGGATACCCGGATCCTCATCGGAAGGCAGAGAACCCGCGGCCTTGGTGCGGGTTCGATCCCCCAGGTCGGCGAAGAGGCGGCCCTCGAGAACGAGGACGAGATCAAGCGGGCCGTCGAGGGGTGCGATATGGTCTTCATCACCACCGGGCTCGGGGGCGGCACCGGTACCGGCTCCGCACCCGTGGTCGCGAAGGCCGCCCGGGAAGAGGGCGCACTGACCATCGCGGTGGTCACCCTGCCGTTCACGGTAGAAGGGGCTATCCGGGGCCAGAACGCGGAGGCCGGCCTTGAGCGGCTCCGTGAGGTGGCGGATACCGTCATCGTCGTCCCGAACGACCGGCTGCTCGAAGTCGTTCCCCGCCTCCCGCTCCACGCCGCGTTCAAGGTCTCGGACGAGGTGCTGATGCGGGCGGTCAAAGGAATCACCGAGCTCATCACGATGCCCGGTCTCGTGAACCTGGACTTCGCCGATGTCCGGACGGTCATGGAGCGCGGAGGCGTCGCGATGATCGGGATGGGCGAGAGCGACAGCGAGGACAAAGCCGCCGACTCGGTCAAGAAGGCGCTGCGCTCCCCGCTGCTCGACGTCGACATCTCCGGGGCGACCGCAGCCCTCGTCAACGTGGTCGGCGGGCCCGATATGACCATGTCCGAGGCGGAAGGCGTCATCCAGGAGGTCTACGACCGCATCGATCCCGATGCCCGCATCATCTGGGGTGCCCAGGTCGACCCCGATATGCAGGGCAAGATGCGGACGCTGCTTGTGGTCACCGGCGTCCGGTCACCACAAATATATGGAAGAAATGAAAAGAGTATGCCACGCATGATGAAACAGTTTGAGATCGACTTCCTGAAGTGAGCCAAGATGATGGATTATAAAGAGACGTTGAAGGAAGTAAAGTCGTTCAAGATCGAGGAGGAGCTCTTCAAGAAGTACTGGCGGGTGCTGAAACTGGCACGGACGCCGACCCGCGACGAGTTCTCCAAGATCGCCATTGTGGCGGCGGCCGGGATCATGCTCATCGGCCTTGTCGGCTTTATCATATACGAGATCATGCTGGTACTGCCCAAATGATGGATATGGCTGAGAGCGCAAACAGGATATACGCGATAAAGACGACCGCAAAACAGGAGCGGACGGTAGCCGACAACATCGAGAAGGTGACGAGGGAGCAGAAGGACATCCATGTGGTGGCCGTTATGGTTCCCGAAGAACTGAAAGGCTACGTCCTCGTGGAGAGCCCTGACTCCATCGCCCGGATTGAGCAGCTGGTGGAGCTGATCCCCCACGCGCGCGCGGTGGTACAGGGTTCGACGGCTCTCTCCGAGGTGGAGCATTTCCTGGTGCCGAAGAAGGCGGTCACCGGCATCACCGAGGGCACCATCGTCGAGATCATCGCCGGCCCATTCAAGAGCGAGAAGGCGGTCGTCAAGCGCGTTGACACCGGAAAAGAAGAGATCACGGTCGAACTCTACGAGAGTATGATTCCCATTCCTATTACGGTCCGCGGCGACTCCGTTCGCGTCGTGGAGCGGTCGGACGAGATGTCCTGAAGAATATATCTCGTCTTCTTTTTTCCCGCCGCGTCCCGCTATATCCGCGGCGATAGAACCCCCGGCGGCCGGGTGTCACGCACGCGCGACGTCTGCATGCGCGGCCCGGGTACTGTACTTTAAATCCTCTCACGTAGACCTTAGGTAACCCAGGCAACTATTCCCCTGAGGAATACTAGCTGGTGAACTTGTATGGCAGAAACGGTCGAGGTATTGGTACCCGGGGGCAAGGCAACAGCAGGCCCGCCTCTGGGGCCCGCGCTCGGACCTCTCGGTATCAACGTGAAGGCTGTCGTCGACGAGATCAACAAGAAAACAGCCGAATTCAACGGCATGCAAGTGCCGGTGACGGTCACGGTCGACGATAAGAAGAACTTCACGATTGAGGTGGGCATCCCGCCCACGACGGCGCTCGTCATGAAAGAGGCCGGTATCGCGAAAGGTTCGGCAGAGCCGGGTACTTCGGTGGCGGGAGACCTGCCACTGGAGGCCGCCGTTCGTATTGCCCGTATGAAGTTTGATGGCATGCTCTCGTACGATCTGAAGTCCGCGGTCAAAGAGGTCGTCG
>JAQVVW010000192.1 GCA_028698765.1 Methanoculleus sp.
GGGTGTTCCGTCGCGGCGCTTGAACGTCCGCGACCTCTCGATCGCGATCAGCCGGACCTCGAAGTCCCCCGCAGGCCCTGCCCCCCCGGAGGTCGCGGTCTCCTCGCAGGTGATCTCGCAGGCCGCCTCCTGGACGGCGACGGCGGTGACGTCGGGGACCTTTCCTCTGCCCTTCGGCCGGCCGAGGATCTCGAGGACGTCGCCGACCGCGATCTCCGAGACCGCAGCGGCCTTCTCGTCCCAGAGGGTCAGCCGGGCTCTCCCCGTCTCGTCGCCCACCGTCACGTTCGCGACGATGCCGGGGGCGCCGTCGGGCCGCTCGAACTCCCGGGGCTCCTCGACGGCAAGCACCTTTGCAAAGAAGCAGGCGAGGCTCGGGGCGGCCGCGAGGTCGCGTATACGGATGTGCGAGCGTCCGAGATCCCTGACGACCAGCATCGCCGCCGCCCGTTCGTCGAGGAGATCCCCCGACTCCGCCACCTTCTCCTCCACCCGCCGCTCGAACTCTCCCATTTCGAGGAGGTCGTCGACCAGGAGGTAGTGGAACTTCACAGTCGGGGCCCCGCTCCTACTCCTGCCAGGGTGGTGTCACCATCGCGGCTGTCAGGTCGTCGATCGTCTCGGCCCGGCGCATCAGGGCTGCCTTCTCTCCTGCGAGGAGGACCTCGGCACACCGGGGACGGCTGTTGTACTGCGACGACATCGCAAAACCGTAGGCCCCGGCGTCCAGCACCGCGATGAGGTCGCCGGCGGCAAGTTCGGGGAGCATCCGGTCTTTCGCGAGGATGTCGCCCGTCTCGCAGATCGGCCCCGTGACAGAGTACTCCCGCACGGCGGGAGCGTCGGCCTTGTTCGCCGCGACGACTTCGTGGTAGGAGTCGTACATCGTCGGCCGGACAAGGAGGTTGAATCCGGCGTCGACGTTCGCAAACGTCTTGTGAGCGGTCTTGACGGAGTTGACCCTCGTCAGGAGAAGCGTCGAGTCGGCGACGAGCCACCGGCCGGGCTCGACCCAGAGTTCGGGCTCGATCCCGAGATCCTTAATACCCCTGAGGAAGACCGGCATCACCGCTCCGGCGTACTCCTCCGGCGTCGGGGCGCGGTCGGTCTCCCGGCGGTAGGGGATCCCGAGGCCGCCCCCGATATCGATGAACGATAGATTGGCCCCGATATCGATGAGATCGCCCGCAACATCGATCAGCACCTCGACCTCGCGGGCGAAGGGCTCCACGGCAAGGATCTGCGAGCCGATGTGGCAGTGAATACCGACGGGGTTCACGTGCTCGAGCGCGAGCGCTTCGCGGTAGGCGTCGAGGATCGCTCCCGCCGGGATACCGAACTTGCTTGTGGCAAGCCCCGTCGCTATCTTCGGGTGGGTGGGAACCTCGATCGCCGGGTTGACCCGGAAGGCGATATCGACGGTTCTTCCCGCTTCGCCTGCTGCGGCATCGAGTTGCCGGAGTTCGTCGGGCGAGTCCACCGAGACCCGGATCCCCTTCTCGACCGCGAGGGCGAGGTCGGCGGGGGTCTTCGAGCTCCCGTTGAAGAGTAGCGACGAAGGAAGCATCCCGGCACCGAGGGCGAGCGCGACCTCACCTGCGGAGAAGACGTCCGCTCCCGCGCCCATGGATGCGAGGGTCCGAAAGACCGCGAGGTTGCCGTTCGCCTTCGCGGCGTAGAGGATGCGGACCTTCGGGTAATGGGCGGTGAGTGCACCGGAGAGACGCCGGAAGTTCTCGCGGATCCGGTCCTCGTCCGTGACGTAGAGCGGGGTGCCGAACCGTTCGGCGAGGTCGACCGTGTCGTGGTCGCCGATCCGGAGACGGCCGTCCCTGACCGTGAGGTGCGAGGGGAGGATCACAGGTCGATCCCCCGCATCCGGTCGACCGCCTCGTTGATCCGGTCGATCGACCGGGTGATCGCGAACCGGACGAACCCTTCGCCGTTCCTGCCGAACCCGACCCCCGGGGTCGCGACGATCCCGGCCTGATCGAGGAGTTGTGCGGAGAACGCCATGCAGTCGTCGACCGGCGCCCAGACATAGAAAGTGGCCTTCGGGGCCGTGACGTCGAGCCCGAGTTCGGTGAGCCCTTTCACGAGTACGTCCCGGCGCTCCTGGTAGATCGAGCAGGCCTTCGCGACACAGTCCTGCGGCCCGGTCAGCGCCGCGATCGCCGCATGCTGGATGGCGTCGAACGCCCCCGAGTCGACGTTGGTCTTGACCCGGCCGAGCCCTGCGACGATATCGGGGTTGCCG
Source organism: Methanoculleus sp. (assembly GCA_028698765.1). The sequence goes on from JAQVVW010000192.1 coordinate 2,258, forward strand.
CAGGCCATCCCGATCCGCCACCCGGTCATGTTGTAGGTCTTCGAGAGCGAGTGCATCTCGATCCCGACCTCCATCGCACCGTCGGCCTCAAGGAACGAGGGCGCCTTATAGCCGTCGAAGGTGATCTCGGAGTAGGCGTTGTCGTGGACGACGACGATGTTGTGCTCCCGCGCAAACTCGACGACCTCCTCGAAGAACGAGAGGGGCGCGATTGCGGCGGTGGGGTTGTTCGGGTAGTTGATAAAGATCAACTTCGCCTGCTTCACGACGTCGGCGGGGATATCCTCGAGCACCGGGAGGAAGTCGTTCTCCGCACGGATGGGCAGTTCGTGGACCTTCCCTTCGGCAAAGAGCGTGGAGGTCTTGTAGACCGGGTAGCCCGGGTCGGCGGCAAGGACGACTTCGCCCGGGTTGACGAAGGCCTCGGCGATGTGCGCGATGCCTTCTTTCGACCCGATGAGCGCGAGGGTCTCCTTCTTCGCGTCGAGGTCGACCCCGAACCGGGCCCGGTACCACTCCGCCACCGCCTCGCGGTAGGCGAGCATGCCGGTGTAGGAGGGATAGTGGTGGTTCTTCGGGTCACGTGCCGCGGTGCAGAGCGCCTCCACGATGTGCGGCGGGGTGGGGAGGTCGGGGTCGCCGACCCCGAGGTCGATGACATCGACACCCTGACGTTGTTTCTCCTCTTTCATCTCGTCAATGCGTGCAAAGAGGTAAGGGGGAAGGTGATCCATGCGTCTTGCGTACATTACCAGATATTGCGCACGGGAGCCTATGTATTTTCTCACTCACGTTTCCGGCCCCCGCCGCCCCGCGACCGGTAACGCTGATACGCTCCCGGAACCAACGCTTTAGCGGATATGAACGACCTGGAAGAGCGCACCCTCTATATGGATCACGCGGCGACGACATTCATGAAGCCCGAGGTCCTCGCGGCGATGGCCCCGTACTTCTCGGAGCACTTCGGCAACCCCTCATCCCTCTACCGGTTTGCCGGCGAGCCCCGGAACGGTGTGGAGGCAGCACGGGGGCAGGTTGCGGCGGCGATCGGCGCAGGCCCTGAGGAGATCTTCTTCACCGCCGGGGGCACGGAGGCCGACAACTGGGCGATCAAGGGGGTCGCTCTTGCGAACCGAAAGCATGGCGACCATATCGTCACCTCCGCGATCGAGCACCACGCTGTCCTCCACACCTGCGAGTGGCTGGAGCGGCAGGGGTTCTCGGTCACCTATCTCCCCGTCGACGAGTTCGGGCGGGTCGATCCGGGCGACGTCGAGGAGGCGATCACCGATCGGACGATCCTTGTCTCGGCGATGACCGCAAACAACGAGATCGGGACGATCCAGCCGGTCGCCGAGATCGGCCGCGTCGCGCACGACCACGGCGTTCTCTTCCATACCGACGCCGTCCAGGCGATCGGGGCGGTGCCTATCGACGTCGATGCGATGAATATCGATCTCCTCTCCCTCTCCGGGCACAAGTTCTACGGCCCGAAGGGGACGGGGGCGCTCTATATCCGGCGGGGGACCCGGGTCGAGACCCTGATCCACGGCGGCGGGCAGGAGCGGCGACGGCGTGCCGGGACCGAGAACGTCCCCGGGATTGTCGGGCTCGGGCGGGCGATCGAACTTGCGACCGCCGATATCGCGGGACACAACCGCCGGATTGCCTCGATGCGGGATAGGTTGGTCCGCGGCATCCTCGATGCGATCCCGGACTCGCGGTTGAACGGCCACCCGACCGAGCGCCTTGCGAACAACGCGAACTTCAGTTTCCGCTACGTCGAGGGGGAATCGATCCTGCTGCTCCTCAATGCCCGCGGGATCTGCGCATCCACGGGGAGCGCCTGCTCCTCGGGGTC
>JAQVVW010000193.1 GCA_028698765.1 Methanoculleus sp.
GCGTTGTAGGCCTCTATCCGGTCGCCGGGCACCAGGCGATCCTCCGCTTTCTCGCCCCAGATGACGACCGGGATCTCGTTCGTCCCGTCAGTGAGGACCAGGTTCCGGACCGAGGACCGCCTCCCGTTCCGCGTGACAAACGAGTGAGGTGGCTGCACGCGCACAACCGTTCCGGTAAACGAGTAGGACCTTCCTTCCTCTACATCTGCAAGGGTGTCGAGCGGGAGGACGATCTCCCGCTCTGATCGGGAGACGGACGCCGCTTCGCCGAGGCTGTACTCGATGCCCCGTTCACCATCGCGTGCCGTGGCCCCACGGATGACGACGTTTTCTCCCGCTTCCACTCCGAGGAGGACGGCCGGGGCCCAGGCGACGAGCCGGAAGACCCCGTCCTCGTTCCCGATCACCGCCTCGAGCATCTCCCCCTCGCTCCCGTCGCGCCGCTTGAACGTCCGCGGGTTCCCGACCGATATCAGCCTGACCTCGAGGTCGCCTCCCTCACCGGGGAGTGCGGCGCCTCCTGTCTCCTCGCAGACGATCTCGCACGTCGCCTCCTGGACAGCGAGGGCGGTGACGTCGGGGACCTTCCCGCCGCCTTTCGGCCGGCCGAGGATCTCAAGCACGTCGCCCGGCTCGATCTCGCGGACACCGCCGGCCTTCTCGTCCCAGAGGGTCAGCCGGGCCCTCCCGGTCTCGTCGCCGACCGTCACGTTCGCGACGATCCCGGTCGTGCCGTCCTGCCGCTCGAACTCCTTCGGCTCGCCGACCTCAAGCACTTTCGCGAAGAAGCAGACGAGGCTTGAGGCCCCGGCGATCTCGCGGACCCGGACGTGCGAACGGCCGAGGTCTTTGACGACCAGCATCGCCGCGGTCCGCTCGTCGAGGAGATCCCCCGCCTCCGCCACCTTCTCCTCCACCCGGCACTCGAACTCCTCTTTTTTGAGGAGGTCGTCGACCAGGAGGTAGTGGAACTTCACGTCATCTCATTCCTGCCAGGGCGGCGTCACCATCGGGGCGGTCAGGTCCTCGATTGTCTCGGCCCGGCGCATCAGGGCGGCTTTCTCGCCCGCGAGGAGGACCTCGGCGCACCGGGGACGGCTGTTGTACTGCGACGACATCGCAAACCCGTAGGCCCCGGCGTCGAGCACCGCGATGATGTCGCCTGCCGCAAGTCCGGGAAGCATCCGGTCTTTTGCGAGGATGTCGCCCGTCTCGCAGATCGGCCCGGTGACGGAGTACTCCTGTACGGCGGGGGCGTCGGCCTTGTTCGCCGCGACGACCGCGTGGTAGGAGTCGTACATCGTCGGCCGGATGAGGAGGTTGAACCCGGCGTCGACGTTCGCGAACGTCGCATGAGCGGTCTTGACGGAGTTGACTCTGGTGAGGAGGAGCGTCGAGTCGGCGACGAGCCACCGGCCGGGCTCGACCCAGAGTTCGGGCTCGATCCCGAGCTCGTTGATACCCCGGAGGAAGACCGGCATGACCGCGCCGGCGTACTCCTCCGGTGTCGGGGCCCGGTCGGTCTCCCGGCGGTAGGGGATGCCGAGGCCGCCCCCGATATCGATGAACTTCGGGTCGACCCCGATCTTGATGAGATCGCGGGCGACGCCGATCAGGACCTCGACCTCGCGGGCGAAGGGCTCCACGGCCAGGATCTGCGAGCCGATGTGGCAGTGGATCCCGATGGGGTTCACATGTTCGAGGGCGAGCGCCTCACGGTAGGCCTCGAGGATCTGGGCTGCCGGGATACCGAACTTGCTCGTCGCAAGCCCGGTTGCGATCTTGGGGTGGGTCGGGACCTCGATCGCCGGGTTGACGCGGAAGGCGATATCGACGGTCTTCCCCGCCGCTGCCGCCGCAGCATCGAGCTGCCGGAGCTCGTCAGGGGAGTCGACCGAGACCCGGATCCCCTTCTCGACCGCGAGGGCGAGGTCGGCGGGGGTCTTGGAACTCCCGTTGAAGAGGAGGGACTCCGGGCGCATACCGGAGGCGAGGGCGAGCGCGACCTCTCCCGCGGAGAAGACATCGGCCCCGGCGCCCTGTGACGCGAGGGTCCGGAATACCGCGAGGTTGCCGTTCGCCTTTGCAGCGTAGAGGACCCGGACCTTCGGGTAGTGGGCGGTGAGCGCGCCGAAGAGCCTCTGGAAGTTCTCGCGGATCCGGTCCTCGCTCGTGACGTAGAGCGGGGTGCCGAACTGCCGGGCGAGTTCGACGGTATCGTGCTCGCCGATCGCGAGGTGGCCGTTTCTGACCGAGAGGTGGGAGGGGAGGATCACAGGTCCAGCCCCCGCATCCGCTCGACCGCCTCGTTGATCCTCTCGATGGACCGGGTGATCGCGAACCGGACGAACCCTTCGCCGTTTTTGCCGAACCCGACGCCCGGTGTCGCGACGATTCCCGCCTGATCGAGAAGCTTCGCGGAGAAGGTCATGCAGTCGTCGACCGGCGCCCAGACGTAGAAGGTCGCCTTGGGGGCCCGGACGTCAAGGCCGATATCGGTGAGGCCTTTCACGAGGGCGTCGCGCCGCTCCTGGTAGATCGAGCAGGCGTGTTGCACGCAGTCCTGGGGGCCGGTGAGCGCCGTGATCGCGGCATGCTGGATGGCGTCGAAGGCGCCCGAGTCGACGTTGGTCTTGACCCGGCCGAGCCCGGCGACGATCTCGGGGTTGCCGCAGGCCATGCCGATCCGCCACCCGGTCATGTTGTAGGTCTTCGAGAGCGAGTGCATCTCGATCCCGACCTCCATCGCGCCGTCGACCTCGAGGAACGAGGGCGCCTTGTAGCCGTCGAAGGTGATCTCGGAGTAGGCGTTGTCGTGGACGACGACGATGTTGTGCTCCCGCGCGAACTCGACGACCTCCTCAAAGAATGAGAGGGGGGCGATGGCTGCGGTGGGGTTGTTCGGGTAGTTGATGAAGATCAACTTCGCCTGCTTCACGACGTCGGCGGGGATATCCTCGAGCACCGGGAGGAAGTTGTTCTCCGCCCGGATGGGGAGTTCGTGGACTCTCCCCTCGGCAAAGAGCGTAGAAGTCTTGTAGACCGGGTAGCCGGGGTCGGAAGCGAGGACGACCTCGCCCGGGTTGACGAAGGCCTCGGCGATGTGGGCGATGCCCTCCTTGGACCCGATGAGGGCGAGGACCTCTTTCTTCGCGTCCAGGTCGACGCCGAACCGGCCCCGGTACCACTCTGCCACTGCCTCCCGGTAGGCAAGCATGCCGGTGTAGGAGGGGTAGTGGTGGTTCTTCGGGTCCCGGGCCGCGGTGCAGAGCGCCTCCACGATGTGCGGCGGGGTGGGGAGGTCGGGGTCGCCGACCCCGAGGTCGATGACATCGACACCCTGGCGCCGTTTCTCCTCTTTCATCTCGTCAATGCGTGCAAAAAGGTATGGGGGAAGGTGATCCATGCGTCTTGCGTACATTACCAGATATTGCGCACGGGACCCTATCTAATTTCTTACTCGCCCCGCGGACGCCCCCTGCCTCCCCCGGGCCGGCAACGCTGATACGATATCGCGCCTAACGCTTTAGCGGACATGAACGACCAGGTAGAGCGTCCCGTGTACATGGACCACGCGGCGACGACATTCCTAAAACCCGAGGTCATCGCGGCGATGGCCCCATACTTCTCCCAATACTTCGGGAACCCCTCCCCCCTCTACCGGTTCGCCGGCGAGCCCCGGAAGGGCGTGGATGCGGCGCGGGAACAGGTGGCGGCGGCCCTCGGCGCGGCACCCGCTGAGGTCTTCTTCACCGCCGGCGGGAGCGAGGCCGACAACTGGGCGATCAAGGGCGTCGCCCTCGCGAACCACAAACGTGGCGACCATATCGTCACGACCGCAATCGAGCATCACGCTGTCCTCCATACCTGCGAGTGGCTCGAGAAGCAGGGGTTCTCCGTCACCTACCTGCCCGTGGATAAGTTCGGCCGGGTGGACGCAGGCGATGTCGAGGAGGCGATCACGGGCCGGACGATCCTCGTCTCGGTGATGACGGCAAATAACGAGATCGGTACGATCCAGCCGGTTGCCCGGATCGGCAGGATCGCGCACGACCACGACGTCCTCTTTCATACCGACGCCGTCCAGGCGATCGGGGCGG
>JAQVVW010000194.1 GCA_028698765.1 Methanoculleus sp.
CTCGCCGTCGGCGACGTCCAGGAGCACCCGCCCCCAGGGTTTGAGGATACGCCGGATCTCGGTGAGGATCCGCACGTCTTCCTCGACGGAGTCGAAGTAGCCGAAACTGTTCCCGAGGATGAGGACGGCGTCGTAGGTGTCGGTGCGGTAGGGGAGCCGCCGGGCGTCCCCCTCCCTGAACCGGACGGGGAGCGCCTCTCTCTTTGCGGTTGACCGGGCCCGCTGGATCAGGTAGTGGGATTGGTCGAGGCCTTCGACGTTGTAGCCCCTGCGCGCGAGTTCGAGGGTGTGCCTGCCCTGGCCGCAGCAGAGGTCGAGAACCCTCTCGTGGGGCTGGAGGTGCAAAACCCGGACGATCCGGTCGATCTCCCTCTCGGTGATCCCGGGGTCGTCGACGACGTCGCCGTCGGTCTTCAAGTAGAGGCGATTGAAGATGCCCCGCCACCAGTCGGGTTTTACGTGCTCCTCAAGGTTCGGGACCGGACCGATCGTCTTCCTGTCCCGGTGTTTAACCTTACGTCTGCTATCGGGAGGTTCGTCGGTGTGGACGTCGTCCATCATGCCGGCCCACTCTCCCTGACTCCGTTTCCGGAATAGAACCGATGTTCTGCCGGTTTGCAAAAGAGAACGGTTATCGTGTACATAGTTGGATGATCTTTCGATAGGATAGTATCGATAAAAGCATTGCGTCATGATCCCCTCTCCGGAGGAAAACAGCCCCTCTGGAGGCGAATTCTGGTCCCCGTGCACCCCGAACACGCACCGCCTCTCCGCCCTCCCGGACCCCTGAGAAGCACCTTTTTATGCAAGCAGGTAGTTGAATATGTGCAGACTATCTGCATGGTTGAAGTATATGGAAGAGAGATACCCCCGCAGGGGCCCCCGATCGTTCCAGGACCGCCCCCGAGAGTTCCACAAAGCAGTCTGCGCTGACTGCGGCAAAGCGTGTGAAGTTCCGTTCAAGCCGACGGAGGGTCGACCCGTCTACTGCCTCGACTGCCTCCCGAAGCACAGAAAACCCCGGTTCTGAGTAGCGAATAAACTGTATCCCAGAGTGAGTGAAATTCCGATGGAAGAGAGATATCCCCGCAGGGGCCCCCGTTCCTATGACGACCGCCCCCGTGAGTTCCACAAGGCGGTCTGTTCCGACTGCGGCAAAGCGTGTGAAGTTCCGTTCAAGCCGACCGAAGGCAGACCTGTCTATTGCCGGGACTGCCTCCCGAAGCACAGAAAACCCCAATTCTAACCCTTTTTTAGGTGACCGCGCCGTCACACGATGAGCCGCCTTCGCATCAGCCTGATGGCGAGGAGGAAGAAGATCACGGTAGCCGCCGCGATCCAGGCGAGGTTGAGGAGGTTCACCGGCGAAAACGCCGCGAGCGTGATCGCCCGGTTGATGCTGACGACGTGCGTGAGCGGCAGAGCGGCGAGGGCGAAGTACTGGATCGGTTCCGGTAAGAGGTCGAGCGGGAAGAACGTCCCCGAGAAGAGGAACATCGGGGTGATGAAGAGGAACGAGGGGTAGTTCAGCGCGTCGATGCTCGGTGTGATCGCGGTGAAGCACATCGCGATGCCTGCAAAGAGGAGACCGGCGAGGAACGCGAAGGGTATGAGGAGCAGGGACGACGGCATGGCGACGACGCCAAAGATGAGGAGCACGGGGAGCATCAGTGTGGCGTAGATCATCCCCCGGGTGGCGCCCCAGAGCATCTCGCCGGCGATCACCTCGTCGATGCTGACGGGTGTCGCGATGATGGCGTCGAACGTCTTCTGGTAGTACATCCGGACGAAGGAGGAGTAGGTGCACTCGAAGAAGGCCGAGTACATCACCGATATCGAGACGAGGGCGGGTGCGATGAAGACGGGGTATGGTATTCCGTCGACCGCCTCGATATACGTCCCGAGACCGAACCCCAGTGCCAGGAGGTAGAGGACCGGCTCGACGAAGGGCGGGATGAAGTTCACCCGGTAGGTCCTGAGGAAGGCGTCCCAGTTCCTCCGCCAGACGCTCTGGACTCTCGTGGTGATGTCGACCATCGCTACTCCCGGAGGCTCCTCCCCGCCATCCGCAGAAAGACGTCCTCGAGGGTTGCCGGCCTGACCGTCACCGCCGCCTCGTGCCGGCAGACCTCGAGCAGTTCTTGTGCGATCTCGTTCGGGCGATCCGTGAAGACCTGGAGGACGTCGCCGGCAAGGTCGTAGTTCACCCCGAGTTCTTTCAGGCGGGCGACCGCCTTCTCTGTCCGCTCGACCTCGACGACGTTGCTCCCGGCATGTTCCCGGATGAGGTCTGCCGGGGCACCCTCGATGAGGATCCTGCCGCGATCCATGATCACCAGCCGGTCGCAGAGGCGTTCCGCTTCGTCGAGGTAGTGGGTGGTGAGGACGAGGGTGTTTCCTTCGGCCCGGAGGCTCCTGAGTTTCTCCCAGATCAGGTGCCGCGCCTGCGGGTCGAGCCCGATGGTGGGCTCGTCGAGGATGAGCAGTTCCGGTTCATTGACGAGCGCCCGGGCGATGATCAGCCGCCGTTTCATCCCGCCCGAGAGGTTGTCGACCAGGACGTCTCGCTTCTCCTCGAGTTGCATGAACGCGAGGAGTTCGTCGGCCCGCTTCTCCGCCTCCCGCTTCGGTATGTCGAAGTACCGGGCGTAGATCAGCAGGTTCCGGTAGGCCGAGAAGTCCGGGTCGAGGTTGTTCTCCTGCGGCACCACCCCGAGCCGGCTCTTGATCCGGCGCGACCGGGTATCCACGTCCATGCCGAAGACCTCCAGGGTTCCGCCGGATTTCGGGGAGATGCACTGGATCATCTTCATGGCCGTCGTCTTCCCCGCTCCGTTCGGGCCGAGAAACCCGAAGACCTCCCCTTCCCTGACCTGGAAGGCGATACGGTCGACCGCGACGAGGTCCCCGAACCGCTTCAAGAGGTCGTGCGCTACGATGACGTCCCCGATCGTTCCCCCTCCCGAAGAGCCAGTGGAGTCGTGCGACTAGAACATTCTTTCGCTCACTCTTCTGCCGCGCCGGTGGTGCATGGTGCAGTTCCCGGCCCGGACGGGCCGGGATTCCGGTTTATCGGGGCGGAGCCTCCGCAGCCTTTTTGTCCGGCAGAGTAAACCGCTCTTATCCACAGATCTGGAGTCGCAGCGAAACCATGATCGACAATTCCAACGAGACAGGAGGGACCTTCTCCCCTCCGGAGACGGTGTACATCGGTTCGTCGGGGTGCCGCGGGCGGGGCGTCTTCGCCCGCAGAGACCTTGCGGCCGGTGAGTTGATCGAGACCTGTCCGGTGATCGTGCTCGCTGGAGCGGACGAGCAGGAACTTCTCGATAAGACGCACCTCTTCGACTACTACTTCGCCTGGGGGGATCTCGCCGCCGTGGCGCTGGGCTACGGGTCGCTCTACAACCACTCCTACCACGCGAACGCGGATCACGTCTGCGATCATCTCCAGGGCGCGATCCGCATCTCCGCCCACCGGCCGATATCGAGGGATGAAGAGATCACCATCAACTACGGCGGGCCGGCGGACTGTCCCGACCCCGTCTGGTTCGATGCGGTGGAGTGAGTTCTCTTAACGCCCGGAGCCGCGACGATCTGCCGTTCCGCACTCGTTTTGCTCCGGTAAACCCCCGGGAGAGTGCGGTCTTTCCCGGTATCCCGAACCGGGTGCCGGGACACTGCCCCATCCTCGCCGGGCAGTTCAGTCCCGCCTGCCAAAATCTCCAGTGGAAACTAAGGGGTTTGCACAATACTCTCTATATTGTAGATATTCTCTCGATTCTCTGTTGCGGCTGTCGACCCCGGTAACCGTCCCGCAGGCCGTGCGGGTAGCTCAGAACCGTCCTTCAAACTGGGTGATTTGAGGGATTAAGAGGCAATTTGGAGATATCGTAGATGGGTGTCCGGGGTGTAGGTGTGTGAGAAGAGAGATGCGGCCGGGACGTGCCGCAATCCGGCTGCAACGACCATGCCGGCCGATATGCCGTGCCGGTGCTCTATCTCCTGATGACCAGTTGCACCCGCTCGGTCCGCACGGCGCCCCCTCCGGTCGCCGTGACCACGGCGTCCACGGTCGCGGTGGAGACGAGGGGCGGG
>JAQVVW010000195.1 GCA_028698765.1 Methanoculleus sp.
CGACGAGTACAACGGCAGGCTCTCCCTCGCCCTGAACACCGCGATGTACATCCCTGACGAGGGCGATATCGAGGTCGGGCGAAACGAGACCGAGACACGAGGAGCTCTCGTCCACATCGGCCCCGGCTCGGGCCTGATCAAGCGCTGCCCCGTCGAGGGCTGCAACCGGACGCTCTCCCGGCAGAATTACTGCCCGGTGCACGAGATCCAGCCCGAGTTCCGCTACGACCTCCGCCTGAAGGGGGTTCTCGACGACGGTATACGCGCGAAGAACGTCCTGATGCAGCGCGAGGTCGTCGAGAGGCTCGCGGGGATCACCCTTGAGGAGGCTGTCGGAATCGCGGAGACGAACCCGCTCGGCATGGACGAGATCTTCTACCGCATCAGGAACGCGGTGCTCGGGCGCTACTACACCTGTAGCGGGAGCGAGTTCGACGGCAGGCTGCTCGTCAACTCCTGCACCCCGATCGCGTTCGAGCCCGCGGAACTGGCTGCACTCCTGAACCGCGCCGGGGGTGAGCCGGCATGAAGCCCCAGAGCACGTTCGAGCGCGAACCGGCACGGAGGGTCTTCGCATCCGAGCTCCGCGAGACCCGCTACCAGTTCAAGGACGGCGAGGACGAGAAGAGCCCGACCTACGTCATCCTCCCGAGCGGGATCCGGAGCAACCGGATCTTCGTCGTCGGGACGCTCACGGAGAAGCAGCGGCAGGGCGACCAGAACATCTTCTACCGCGGGAGGGTGGCCGACCCGACAGGCACCTTCTTCATCATGGCGGGCTCCTACCAGCCCGAGGCGATGCAGCAACTCGCCCGGATCGAGCCGCCGGCCTTCGTCGCCGTCGTCGGGAAACCGAACCTCTACACGACCCAGGACGGGAACTGTCTCGTCTCGGTTCGCGTGGAGTCGATCTCGGTCGTGGACCGCGAGACCCGCGACCTCTGGGTGCTGGACACCGCCCGCGAAACCCTGGACCGGCTGGAAGCGTTCGGAACCACCGACGACTCCAAAAAGGCCCAGGAGGAGTACGGGACACAGCCCGACCTCTACCGGAAGATCGTCTACGACGCTCTCTCCCAGGTGCAGTTGTAGAGACACGCTCTACCTCCGAACCCTTTTTTTGCGGGCAACTGCCGTTTTCTCCGGGAAGCCGTATCTCGCATGATCCCCGGTTACAGATCCGGGGTTCAAGGGGTGCAAGAAAGCCGCGGGCTTTAGACCGGGGAGAGTGTCAGACTCAGGCCGCCTTCATGATAGGCGCTGGTGCCGGGCATGGTTACGATCCTGGTTCTCACCCAGGTCGGGTCGCGGATAACAGAGAACTACAACAATCAGAAGGAGCCGGGACGAAAGAATATTCGGGAGGGATCACTCCTCCGGCTCCTTCCGGGCTCCCTTCCACTCCCCCTTCAATTCGGGGTAGTCAGCGAGGATCTTGCTGACCGTGCTCCTGCTGACGTCGAACATCCGACAGATCTGGCTGATGCTCGTCCCCGCCTGCCGCACCGTGAGGAGGGCCTCGACCTGGCCCTCGTTGAGCGCTTTCGGCCTCCCGATCGAGCGCCCGTCATCCTTCTTCGTCTTCTTCGAGACGGTGAGGGGGGTTTTCCGGGTACCCTCGCAGTACTGCTCCATGTACTCGAGGAAGTTGCCGATCGCCGCTCTCCTCTGCTCCGGTTCGTCCCGGTACCCGAAGAAATCATTGTTCACGCAGTAGACGGTGTAGTCCTCGTTCAGGGTCTTGAGTGCGGCAAGCCCGACGTCCGGATCCCTCGCGAGGCTCGCCAGGTCATAGATGATGATATCAGGACAATTGTTGCTGCTGCAATACTCCATCATCGCCGCAAAATCCTTCCGCTTATCCGGGGGGGTTGCGTTTGCCCGGTGATCGTGGAAGATTTCAACAATCTGAAACCGATACTTGCAAAAATCCTCGACTTCCCCTTTTTGTGCTGCGAAATCCCCCTTCTTTCGTGTATTCAAATATGCCACGGCGTCTCTTTTCATCCGATTATGGTGTCGTACAATCGTATATATTATTTTTGAAAACGCACGCGTCATGTTGTTTTGCGGCGCAGTCGGAGAAACCGGGCACGTTAGGGGCGATGTGCTAAAATGTCGCGGGGAATACTTTTCAGGATCGCGGGGTCAGGGGTGTGCAACGCGGCAGGAGAAAAAAGAGGTGGGTATTATTGCGGTTTTTGGGACTCCCACCGGTCGAGGACCTCTTTCCCCTCGACAAAGACGAGCCCGTGCCTCCTCGCATACTCCTTCGCGCCCTCCTTCGAGAGAGCGAACCCCGTCTCGTCGTCCAGCATCTCGCAGATCGTGACCGCCGGGGTGATATCGGCCATGCCGGCAAGCGCGATCGAGAGCTCGGTCTGCCCCCGCCGCTCGTCGAGGAGCCGGTCGGCGGCTCGGAGAAGCGCCATATGGCCGGGCGTCCGGAAGTGCGCCGCAAAGTCGTGTCCGCCGCCGTTGAGCGACTTTCTCACCTCGTCCGCGATGGCGGTGACCGTCAGCGCCCGGTCACGGTCCGTGACCCCGGTATAGGTCTCGCGGTGGTTCACCCAGAGCGAGAACGAGGAGTGGTTCTTCGGGTCGTACGGGACCTCCCCGTCCCGCTCGACGAGGCTGCAGGCCCGCAGGACTTCGTGTGCAAACGGGAGGCCGAGCCTCTTTGCAGCCTCGGGGTGGACCGCCGTGCAGATCAGCCCGCCGCCGTCTTTGCGCATCTGCCGGATGTGGGCGGGCGTGACGGTGTCTGAGCGGATCGCGAAATCCGTCTCGCGCTCGCGGTTGTCAAAGTCGTATAACAGGACGAATTCGCCCCTCGCGAGGGCCTGTATGGCTGCATCAATCATGGGTAATCTCCACCTCAATCGTATCGTTATCGTTCAGGTTCAGGGCTTTGCGGAGTTCGCACCCGGCGATGACCTCGATGGTATCCTCCGGGTAGTGGCTGCGGGAGGGCTCGACGATCGCGCATCTCTGCCCCCTGATCCGGCAGGGGATCACCCTGGCGCCGCCGAACGTCCGCTCATCGGCAGTAAACCCGGGGATCTCGATCCATCCGGCGTGATCGAACTGGTTACGGACCACGATGCTCGCCGCATCGAGCCGGATGTTCAGGGTTCCGGGGAAGGGTTCGAACCCAAGACAACTGCCGAACTGCTCCTTGTAATGTGGAATGCTCATGTAGTAGCGGCCCTCCCCCAGCCCGCTGATCACGGTTCCGGTCAGGGTGTACCGCCTCTGATCCGGGTTGAAGATCCGGACGTAATCCGCGTACTCCCGCTTCAGCGCCTGCTCGCCCTCGCGGGTGACGGCGACGTACTGGCCGTCGGGCTTCATCGTTCGGACGACGAACTGCTGCCGCTCAAGCGCGATCAGCCGCCGTGAGGCAGTCTGAGGGCTGATACCCAGTTCGTTTCCGAGCGACTGCGACGAGAGCCAGATCGGGCCCCGGCACCCGCCAAGCAGGGCAATCGTCTTCAAGGACTGCAGATCTTCCGCTTCAACCATTGTATCAGAATTGAGATGCATACTATATACGGGTTGCGCAACGATCCCGCACCCCTCCGACTTCGTGAAATGTCGAAGCGGGATACGCTAATTATTTAAGTCGGGGATGCTGACATTAGCTCTATGAAATCCGGGGTGCGGCATCAACTTGCCGAGAAGATGGCAGGAGAGATCACACTCTCGGACTCACCGGGTCAGGCCTTGAAGAAGTGGCGGCAGAGTTTCAACATTCCTCCGGGAGTGCTCGCCGAACACCTTGAGGTCTCTCCCTCAGTTATCAGCGACTACGAAAGCGGACGGCGAAAGAGTCCGGGAACCGCCATCGTCGGCAAGATCGTCGACACGATCCTCTCGATCGACGAGGACAACGGCGGTCGGTTCATCAACAAATTTGCAAAAATCCTGTACAGTGAGTTCGACGAAGACGTCATCTACGACATCCACGAGTACGCGTCCCCCGTGGCCCTCTCCGACTTCGCCGAAGTCATCGGCGCCACGACGCTCTGCGGTTCGATGGACCAGACGGTCT
>JAQVVW010000196.1 GCA_028698765.1 Methanoculleus sp.
CAGCCAGTTTGCGCCCCGTGATGTCGGTGAAGAATGCTGTAACATGTCCCTGTTGCGACGAGAACGCAGTGACTTCATACCATCTCGATAGGGAAGGCAGTGGGTACTGGAATGTCGTCGATTCGCCTGTCAATGCCACGTTTCCGTAGATCGCAATAAGGTCGCCGATATCCTCCGGGGCGAAGATCTCAGTCGCCCGCCGGTTCAGGACATCCTCCCGAACAAGCCCCGTAAACTGTTCAAACGCCTTGTTAATCTTCAAATAGACAACATCGACGGGTTTCCCGGTGTCATCGGCGATGATCTCGCAGAAAGCATACGCGACAAGCGGGTTATCGAGCGCCTGCCGGTACCACTCCATGCTCTCCCGGAGGGCATCTTCTGCCCGTTTGCGCTCAGAATCGTCGTAGACGTAACCCTGGGTCTCCAGGAGTCCGCCGTCCGCGCTGAAGCGTCCGACCACGTTCTCTATAACGTGGATGCGTGTCCCGTCCCGGCGCTTCCGGATCCGGCCCTCGTTCTCGACCTTCCCGTCCCTTTGGAGGCGCGCAAGGAGGCGGTCTCGGTCCCCGGGGTCTTCATAGAGGTCCCGGATATTGGTGCCCAGCACCTCTTCTACGGAGGAAAAACCGAACATCCTGACGAACGCCGGGTTGCAGGCGATTATCCGGCCATCCGCGGCGGTGAGGAAGTCCCCGGTGAGATCGTCCTCGAAGAGGCGACGGTAACGCTCCTCGCTCGCCCGGAGAGCCTCCTCCGCCAGTTTGTGCTCGGTGATATCGGTGAAGAAGGTTGTAACGCGTCCCCGTTGATGCGAAAACGCGGTGACCTCGAACCATTTCGCAAGAGTCGGCACAGGGTACTGAAACGCCGTAGATGCTCCCGTCAGTGCAACGTTCCCGTAGATTGCAATGATTCCGGCAGCCTCATCCGGGGGGAGAAACTCAGTCACCCGACGATTCACGACCTCTTCCCTTCTAAGCCCGGTAAAGAGCTCAAACGCCCGGTTAACCTCCAGATAAATGTAATCAGCAGGTTTTCCAGCAGCATCGACGACGATCTCGCAGTAAGCGTAGCCGGTGAGCGGGTTGTCGAGCGCCTGGCGGTACCTCTCCATGTTCTCCTGGAGCGCATCCTTTACGGACTTTAGAGCGGCATTCTCGCACCGGAGTGCCTCGTTCTCGGCCAGGATGGCTGCCATGCGTTCGTGAACCCCCCGATCCGGCGTTACGGTGCGCACCGCACTCTTTGAGTCCTCTGAATGTGCCACGATCCAAACTCCCGGGACTGCTGTATTGCTGATAGTCAGTTTTTCGTTCGTGTGAACCGTCTTAATGCTACCTCCCGGTAGCGGGGGAAGAGAGACGGGGCCATAACGAGTATCTTATGTTCGCACGTCCAACGTGAATACGTTGCAGCCTGCAGGGGAGAGCATGAGGTTTGAGGAGATCAACGGCAACACCTTCTACAACGGCGACTGCATCGCGGGGGCAAGAGCGCATATCCCCGACGACTCGGTCGACCTGATCGTCACCGACCCCCCTTACGGCATCAACGGCGACCGGTTGCACCAGCACTACAACCGTGACGAGGCGTTCGTCGTCGACGGCTACATCGAAGTCCCCGCATCCGATTACGGGGAGTTCAGCAATAACTGGATACGGGAAGCCGAACGGATCCTCAGGCCGGGCGGGTCGATCTACATCGTCTCGGGTTACACGAACCTCTACCACATCCTCCACGCCCTGCGCGGGACGCACCTTCGCGAGGTCAACCATATCATATGGCGCTACAACTTCGGCGTCTACACCACCCGGAAGTACGTCTCCTCCCACTATCACATCCTCTTCTACGAGAAACCGGGCGGCGAACGGACGTTCAACCTGGAGTCGCGCTACGGGGCCGGGGAGAAGACACCGGACGGCCGGTCGCCCAACTACCGCGACCGCGAAGATGTCTGGTGCATCAACCGCGAGTACAAACCGGGGCAGGCGAAGAACAAGAACGAACTGCCGACGGATCTGCTCGTAAAGATGCTCCAGTACAGCAGCAACGAGGGGGATCTCGTCTGCGATATGTTCCTCGGCGGGTTCTCGACCGCGAGAGCGGCCATCGGCCTCAACCGCCGGGCGACCGGGTTTGAGGCCTCGAAGCAGGTCTTCGACCTGAAGATCGCACAACTGCGGGATATCCCCCCGGGCAGCCTGCTTTCCACGCTCCGGACACCAGAGACCGGGGAGCCGGCGAACCGGGGCAAACCCTGGACGGACGCCGACCGCGAGACCCTCGTCTCCCGGTTCGCCGCGCTCATCGAGTCCGGCGAGACGAAGAAGAGGACGGTCGAGATCCTGGGAAGAGAACTCGGCCGGGGCCGGTGGGCAATCGAGAAGATGCTGAAACAATCAGGGTGCTCGAACGGGCGGTAGCGGCTGAAACCGATGCGGGAGACGGACAACGCTAATGCCCTTCGAGGCCAACCTCTCTTCCATCATTCATCCCGATGAGAAGAGACCGATGGCGACAACCACCGCACGACCGTTCCTCAAGTGGGCAGGCGGCAAGGCGCAACTGCTCGATGCGTTCACCGCGAGAGTTCCGCGGGAACTCGCTGAGGGAACCCTTCCGGTCTTCGTCGAACCGTTCATGGGCGGCGGGGCGGTCTATTTTCACTTCAACAGCACATTTGCGTTCAGGGAGTGCCACCTCTTCGACATCAACGAGGACCTCGTCCTCGCCTACACCGTCGTGAAAAACGACGCCCCCGCTCTCATCGAATACCTCCGCGACGTCGAAGAGGAGTTTCTCGCAAAAGGCGATGCCGGGCGGAGAGATTACTACTACACTGTCAGGGATGCGTTCAACCGCGAGAAGAAGGAGATCGACTTTGCCGGGTACGGCGACGCGTGGGTCGAACGGGCGGGACAGTTCATCTTTCTCAACAGGACGTGCTTCAACGGCCTCTACCGGGTGAACTCCCGGGGCGGGTTCAACGTCCCGTTCGGCAGGTACAGATCGCCGAAGATCCTGCACGAAGAAGTTCTTCTGGCCGACTCGCTCGCGTTCCGGAACACGACCATCCATCTCGGCGACTTCACGCAGGCGGAGCCGTACATCGCAGAGGGGACCTTCGTCTACTTCGACCCGCCCTACCGGCCGCTGAACCGGACGTCGTCGTTCACGCAGTACTCGAAGAACAGGTTCTCCGATGAGGAGCAGAGGCGCCTGGGGGCATTCTACGCACGCTGCGACGCAAAGGGCGCGAAGCTGATGCTGAGCAACTCCGACCCGAGAAACGCCGACCCGAACGACTGGTTCTTCGACAATCTCTACGCCGGGTATCGTATCGACCGGGTTCCGGCAAGGAGGGCGATCAACTGCGACGGGTCGAAACGGGGAGAGGTCCGCGAGATCATCGTCATGAACTACCCGCTCGTATGATCGCAGGAGCTCGAACAATCCCAAAACTATAAGGCCTCACCGGGGTATGCGGCGCTCATGACGTTTCGGGAGATCGACGACGACCTCTGGGAGATCGTGCAAAGACACCTCCCGCCCCAAAAACCCCATATCGGGAGGCCCCGGCGGGATCCCCGGCGCCTCTTCAACGGGATTCTCTACGTGCTCACCGCCGGGTGCGCCTGGAGCGACGTCCCGGCAAAGTACGGGACGAAATCGACGGTGCACCGCTACCACCTCGAACTCTGCGAGCGGGGGGCATACCAGGCGATCTTCCTCGACCTCCTCCGGTCGGGCTACGAGTTCAGGAAGAAGGAGAGCGCCGCGACGGATCTCGCGGCTCCAGTGCCGCGGCCTTAAAACTCCCCCGCCACCACTACGAAGAGATCGCCCCGCGGCGCCGGGGGCTCTGCCGCCGTCCCGACGGCGATCCGTTCCGCCGGGTAGCCGAGGTCTTCGCAGACGGCAAGCCGGGTCTCCGGCGGAAGAGCGGCCGCGAGCGTCCCGACGTCGAAGGCAGGGTCGGCGATGAGGAAGACCACCCGGCCCCCGAGCGTCTCCTCCCGGGCCTCGGTTATCGCC
>JAQVVW010000197.1 GCA_028698765.1 Methanoculleus sp.
GGAGGAGGGTTACGATGTCGGGGAGGCTCTCCGTGACGTCTTCGAGCCTTCGCGAGTAGATCCGGCAGACGTCGCCTACCTTGTGGAACTGGAACCGGCTCCCGTCGTATTTATACTCGACCGCCACCTCGCCGTGGTCCTCAACCTGGGAGGCGATGGTTCCCGCCTGCGCAAGCATCATCTTCACCGGCCGGAACGGCTCGATCGTCACCCGGGAGAGCGCGTCAGGGTCGCGCCGGGCAAGGAGGGCGACCGCCCCGAGATCGTTCATCGCCTGGTGGGCATGCTCGACCAGGCGGACGTCGACCTCGAAGGCCTTCGCGACGGCGTCGCGGACGTTTCCTTCCCCCACCCCGATCCGGAGCTCCTCGAGCATCAGCCGTGCGAGATACCGTCCTTCGAGCGGCAGGGCGTTGCCGAAGAGCCACTGCGCCACGCGGAGTTTCTCCCGCTGCGACCGCTGCCCCTCGGCGGCCGCGATCCGCTCGAGCTCCCGGTAGACCCCGGTGAGGTCGAGTTCCTCGGTGAAGAACGACGTCTGCTCCTTCTTTGCAAGGAGGGCCTCGACGGCGAGACCCGCGTCGCCGGTCGTGTTGATCGCCTCGCGGACGGTCTCCCGCTTCGTCCCGACGACGTAGGCCACGGCGTCGTAGAGGAGGTTCGGGCCCACGCCGAGTTTTTTGGTGCTCCAGTCGGGAAAGACCCGGCCCATGACGAACCGGACGAAGACGGGGAGCTCCTCGTCGTCGAGCCCGGGGAGGACGGCGGCGACCTGCTCGATCATATCGAGGCGCCCGGGAGTCCCTTCGAGACGTTCGCAGACGCGGGCGAACTCCAGAAACTGCATACCCATAATCTCTGAAGTATTTCCCGGCGGGGTCAATCAACCCTTCTATTGAGCACGATTGATGTGGGAGCACCGCCCATCTCTCTCCATGCACCAGGACGAAGAAACGAAAGAGATGCTCCGCGACCTCCTCTGGCTCAACGCCCTGATAGCCACGGAGCTGATCCAGATCACCGAGAACACCTCCCGGATCCTTCGGAAGGCGGACCCGCCGGAGTCCTGCATCGCGGAGCACGCGGCTCTCCGGGAGACGGCGCTCAAGATCGCCGACCGCTACAAACCCGACACGATGCTCCGAAAGCACGTCGCGGAACACCAATAAAAATGTGTGACCGCCGTCAGAGAGCGGCCGGCACCAGGCCGGCATCCCTGACGACGAGATCCGTCGTCGTGATCGCCTCTTCTGTCAGGTCGATGGGGGTGGTCGTCCCATTTGCCGCATCGACGGTGCTCGCCGTCTCCCCGGGTTCCCCCATGCCGGGGACGGTGAAGCCGTAGCCCTCCGGCGGGACGACCTCGACGGTGTAGTTCCCCGGGGGGACGCCGCTGAAGATGTAGAGCCCTTCACAGGCGTGGGCGAACGTCTCGGCCGTTGCTATCCGTTCCCCTGCGGTGTCGAGGAGGTGGACGACAACGCCGCTCGCACCCCGCTCACCGGGGTCCTGGACGCCGTTCGCGTCGGCATCTAGAAAGACCGTCCCCCCGATCGTGCCGAGGGTCTTCTCTTCTCCCATACCCGGGACGGCGGCACCCGCCGTCGAACCGAAGACGAACGCTGCTATGATGATTCCAAGAACGCTGATATACCTCATCCGATTCACCTTACCTGCCCGGGCGCTCCCGGGCATGTAACCCCCGCGAAAGGTCAACGCCTCGCCTGCATCGCGTTCCGGCAGCCGGACGGGGCGAGATTTTTCTGGCCCGTTCTCTTCCCGGGGTTCAGGCTCAGAATGATGTTTATAATATATTAATATTTTTATATAACATAAAGGGAGTTTTGCGAGGGCTGTGGCTATATCCATGCGATTCAATGCAAAATAGGGGATGATATCGTGCCCTTCACCCCAGAATAGCCGGGGTAAGAACCCGGGGCGGAGAGGCGGCCATAGAGGAGCCGCGCACCCCTGTTACCACCAGCGGCCAGTCTCGGACACGTCAATCATCCCGAACGTCGTCCTTGTCATCTTCGCTGTTGTCGTCCTCATTCGCACCACCAGCAGTCACCGTACGAGCATCGTCCTGCTCCCTGCCGGATCCGTCATCGGTATCGTCCGTTGATACCTGAGTTGCATCCCCGTGATTCTGCGGCGTCGCGGCCACGGCGGGTATTTCCTGATCATCGTCATCGTTCTCCCGCTCATCACCCGCTCCGTCCCCGGTGCCGCCCGTCTCATTGTCGCCCGCACCTTCCTGCTCCCCGGCCCCCGGGGCCGGAGGCGTGGCCCCGGTCGGGGTCCGGGCAGGGGAAGCGGGGATCAGCCCCGCATCCTTGACGACCGTCTCACCGCCGCCGACCTGGAACCGGGTCGTCGCGCCGGTCACCGGGTCAGCATGGCTGTCCCCGCCGGTGCTCGTGAAAGCATAGCCGTCCGGCGCGGTGAACGCGACGGAGTACTCCCCGGGCGGGAGCGGGCCGAAGAGGTACAGGGAGAAGTAGCGGTCGTGATACCCGGTGCGGGCCGATGAAACCAGGTTCCCGCCCGCATCCAGGAGGCGGACCTCGACGCCCGTCAGGCCGGTCGTCTCCCCCTTCTTGAGCCCATCCCCGTCACCGTCGCTCCAGACCGTCCCGAGTACCCACCCATAGGTTTCTGCCGGTGTCGCCGGAGGGTGATTGCCGATGAAGCCCGCGTTCAGGGTCGGCCGGTCAACCCCGCTTTCGGCGAACGCCACGATATCATCCGGGGAGCTCGCATCGTTGCCCTTACCGGAGACGGTGCAGGAATACCCATCCGGAAGGACGAACTCCACGCCGGCGTAACCGACGGAGGGGATGGTTCCAAACCGGTATGACCCATCCGGGCCGGTGGCGGTATGATCGATCATGCTCCGCTCCCCGATCAGCCGGACGTTGATGCCCGGGATACCCGGGTCGCCGGGATCGCGGGCGCCGTCACCGTTCATGTCGAACCAGACCGTCCCCGAGAGCGAGCCGTGGTTGTCATCGTTGTCGTCATCGGGACCCGGCTCTCCGGTCCGGGTTGGTGTGGGTGTCACCGTCATCGTCGCCGTCGGTGTCACCGTCGCGGTTACGGTCGCCGTCGGCTCCTCGGTGGGCACCACCGTCGCCGTCGGGGTGTCCGTGGGAGTCGGCTCTGCGGTCACGGTGGGTTCCGGCGTCGCGGTTGCTGTCGCGGTCGGGACCGACGTCACCGGCGGCTTCTGGGGCACGATCGGCGCTTTCGGCGGCTTGATGGGGGTTGCCGTGGGCGCGGGCGTCGGGGTCACGGTCGGCGTCGGCGTCGGTGCAGGCCCCAGTCTCACCGCCCAGGCGTCCGTATTCGCCGGCCCGTCTCTCTCTGTCGCGTTGAACTGCCCTGCGAAGACGTACTCGCCCGGCGCGGCCTCAATGAACGATGCGGCCTTATCGCCAGGGTTCTCGCCGCCGAACGTCCTGCTCCACGCCACCGATCCGCCGGGGTCGGTCGCGACCAGCCAGGCGTCGGTGTCGTTTATCCCGGGGTATGCCGTCTCCCCGGCGAAGAGGTAGCCGCCACCAGCGGTCTCGATGACGGCCGCCGCCGTCTCGTTCACGCCGAAGTCGCCGTAGATCCAGTTCCAGATGATATCCCCGTCAGGCGTGAGCTTGATGAGGAGGGCGTCGGTATCGACCGTCGCGTTATCGGGCCGCTCCGTGAACGTCCCGGCGACGAGCAGATCCCCGTCGGAGGTATTGATCACCGCCCGGCCGGCATCGTCGTCGGGGCTGCCGAACGTCCTGTTCCAGACCTCGTCACCCGACCCGTCCAGCCTGACCACCCAGACGTCGGCCATGCCCGCGCCCGAGGACCCGGTGCTGCCGACAACGACATAGTCCCCGCCGGGAAGCCGGGTGACGGCGTTCGCGACATTCTCCCCCGCTCCACCGAACGTCCGGTTCCAGACCTCACCACCCGTCGCGTTCACCCTGACCACCCAGGCCGAAGACCCGTTCCCCTCCCGCGGCGCGATGGAGCCGACGACAA
>JAQVVW010000198.1 GCA_028698765.1 Methanoculleus sp.
CCCGGTATAGGAGGTCCGGGGGTCATAGCCAAGGATGGAGAGGTTCGCGACGTCGCTCCCCGGCTCGAACCCTGCGGGCACCGTCCGGAGCATCCCGCACCGCCCCTCGCGGGCGATCCTGTCCATATTCGGTATCTCTGCGTACTCGAGAGGCGTCCTGCCCCCCAGTTCGGCAAGCGGCTCGTCCGCCATGCCGTCCCCGAGAATGATGATGTACTTCATGCGAACCCTGTGCAGTGATCCGGGGCGACGTCACCCGAGCATGGCGCGGACCGCTGTCCGGACGCTCTCTTCCGAGGTTGTCCCGCACCGCCACCCGAGACCCTTGAGTTTCTCGACCGAGAGCTGCATCTTCGGCACGTCGCCGACCCAGCCGCGCGCTCCGCCGGTGAAGTGGTAGCGGACGCCGGAGAGACCCATCTCCTCCGTGACGATATCGGCGATCCTGACGACGTCGATCCAGTCCTCGGAGCCGATGTTGAAGGTGTTCACCGGATCGCGCGAGTGCTCGATCCCGAACTGCACGGCGCGGACGCACTCCCCGACCTCCAGGTAGGATTTCGTCTGCCTGCCGTCGCCGAGGATCTCAAGTTCCCGGGGGTTCTCGCGGAGTTTCCGGATGAAGTCGGTGATGACGCCGTGCCCGCTCCGCTCGCCGATGATGTTTGCGAACCGGTAGACCCACGACGTCATCTCGAATGAGTGGGAATACGAAGATATGAGCGCCTCGCAGGCGAGTTTCGTCGCACCGTAGACGGATATCGGCTCGAGCGGCGTGTAGGTCTCCGGCGTGGGGATGACGGCGGCATCGCCGTAGACGGTCGAGGTCGAGGTGAAGACCAGTTCCGGCACGCCATGCGCCCGCATCGCCTCGAGCACCCGGTGCGTCGCGACGATGTTGTTCCTGATCTGGGAGTCCGGTGTCACGGCGCTCTGCCGGACGTCGGGGTCCGCGGCGAGATGGTAGACCCGGTCTGCGCCGGAAAACTGCTCCTGCCACCCATCGTCGAGCAGGTTCTGCCTGACAAGGGTGACCCGCCCGCCTGCCGCGTGGGGCGCAAGGTTCCTCTCGGTGCCCGCACTGCAGTCATCGATGACCAGCACGTCGTCTCCCGCCGCTACCAGGGCATCGACGACGTGCGAGCCGATGAAACCGGCACCGCCCGTTACGATACAGAACATCATAGATTAGTATCTCTCCGACGCTATAGGGTTACTGGATGGGCACCGCTCCGGGTCTCCTCTAAAGAGATGGTGATCTCTCACCTCTCCGCGGCCCCGCTCTCTGTGGCGATCTCCTGCGACGGAGGGAAAAGTTAATACCTGCATGGGGGCTATTTTACAGATCGGCACCTGGGATTGAGCCATATTCTTCATGGGTGCTGTTGACGGAGATCGATCAAGGAGCAGTCGAAGTGAGGGTGGTATGCATCTGTTACAGGGCCGGCATCAACGTTCCGGCGTCCTCTGGGTGCCGCGATGAAGTCCGCGGGGGAGCCGGACGATGAGCCTGCGCCCGGATGGCATACGGGAACACGCCGGGATCTATCTCCGCGGCCTCGCGATGGGAGCCTGCGATATCATCCCCGGTGTCTCGGGGGGAACGATCGCCCTCATCACCGGGATATACGAGCGGCTGGTCGGAGCCATCGGCAGTGTCGACCCTGCCTCGGTAAAACACCTCGTCCGGGGGGACTTTGGATCTCTCAGGGCAGACATCGAGAAGATCGATCTTCCGTTCATCGTCGTCCTCCTTGCCGGTATCGGCACCGCCTTCCTCCTGATGTCCGGGGTGATCCTTACCCTCCTCACCGACCACACGGTAGCGACCTACTCCTTCTTCCTCGGCCTGATCATTGCTTCTGCGGTCGCGATATTCCTTGAGATCCGCTCCCCGAACGCGGCCACCGTCGCCTATCTCGTCGTCGGGGCCGGCGCCGGCTACCTCCTCGGGGGCCTCGGGAGCTTCGACGCCGGCCACTCCCTGCCGGTCCTCTTCCTCACCGGGATGGTGGCGCTCTGCGCCATGATCCTCCCCGGGATATCGGGAGCCTACATGACCCTTGTTCTCAACCAGTACGAGTTCATGCTTGCGGCGCTCCGCGCATTCTTGCTTCCCGAGATCCTGGCCTACATCGCCGGCGGTGTTGCAGGCCTCCTCCTCTTCACGAAAGCCCTCAAGTACCTCCTCGCGACCTACCACGCGGCGATGCTCGCTCTGCTCACCGGCCTGATGCTCGGTTCGGCTCGGATGCTCTGGGATACAGGAGCCGCGGCCGGAGATATGGTGGGTGGCGGCTGGGTCTTCTTCCTTGCGGGACTTGCCGTCGTCGGCGCGTTTGAGTACGTAAAGAGGCGCTACCTGGTCGGCACGGCCTGATCCTCGCCTTGTTTCATGGGGCGATCCGAAACCTTACTTCCACCTGGAAGGTAACGAGGTACCTATCATGTTCATCGGCATCGACCATGGCACCACCGCGATGCGCTTCTCAAGCGGAGACGCGGAGTTCAAGATCTCCCGCGAAGAAGCCAGGCAGTTCTCGGCCGGCGATCTTACCCGCCTTTCTCCGCTCGACGAGATCGAGGGTATCGCCGTCTGCTACTCGATGGGCGACGGTATCCCGGCCATCACCGATATCAGGAAGGTCCTGGACCGCGGCGTCGTCTCCCGGGAGGGGGCCGGCAAGCACATTGGCGGCGGCACCCGGGTCTACGACGAGATCCGGGCAAGCGGTCTTCCCGCCGTCGTCATCCCCGGGCTGCACCGCGGATCCCCGACCGATCCGCGGTTCAAGGCCTACTCCCACCAGGCGAGCCCCGAGAAGATCGGGATCCTGTATGAGGTCTCACGCGACCTCGGGGACGACGTCGTGGTCTGCGACGCGAGTTCGAACACCGTCACCCTCCTTCTGACCGCCGGAAGGATCACCGGCGCGTTCGATGCCTGCGTCTTCGCGCCCGGCACCCAGCACGGTGCTCTCGACGTGGACGCCATCCGCCGGATCGACCGGGGCGAGTCGACGGCGAACGACGCTTTTCTCCACGCAGGCGTGGACCATACCATGCCCCCCGATCTCAGGGTGGAGACGATGGCCATGTTTGCCGCGATGGAGTGCGCCTCGATGCTTCTCCTCAACCCCGGCGCGAACGTCGCCCTCGCCGGCTCCATGGCGCCCGCCATCGCGCCGCGGGTGAAGGAACTCCTCTCCTGTGACGTCACCGTCTACGACGAGTGGTGTGCGGCCCGGGGGCTCGCCCGGATCGCCCGCGACGTCTTCACCGGAGCAACCGATATCCTCGGGCTCGCGGTTGAGCGGTAGCCCGCTCCCGGGATGGCAAAGACAGAACCTCCTGTTTCCTACTCTTTTAAGTGACGCGGTGTCGTATAGTGGATTAACCAGAGGAGAGGCCGGAACCATGCAACCAGAATGCCCCAGTATCGCCGAACTCATGCTCCTGATGACATCGCGCCTCGAAGAGACGGCGCGCACGGTGGATCAGGTGAATGCCGGCCTATTTCTCGAAGAGATCCTCAGTGCAAAGCGGATCTATCTCGCCGGGGCCGGGCGCTCCGGCCTTGTCGCACGGGCGTTTGCCCAGCGGCTGATGCATCTCGGGTTCGAGAGTTACGTCATCGGCGAGACGATCACGCCCGCGTTCGGCCCGGAAGACATTCTCGTCGCGTTCTCGGGTTCGGGAGAGACCCGGTCGGTCGTGGACGCGTGCGAGACCGCCCGGGAGATCGGGGGGAAGATCTGTCTCGTCACCTCGACTGCCGACTCACGTATCGGTCGCATGGCCGATTGCATCGTCGAGATCGGGAACAACCGGTTCAAAGATGCGGATATCCCGCAGGACTTCGAGATCCGTCAGCTCACCGGACAGTACCGATCGGTCTCCGGGTCGTTCGCCCCGCTCGGGACACTCTTCGAGGCCGCGGCGCTGATCTTTTCAGACGCGATCGTCTCGGCCCTCATGGAAGTGCGGCACTGCACCGCCGAGGATCTCAGAA
>JAQVVW010000199.1 GCA_028698765.1 Methanoculleus sp.
GCACTACCTTGCTCTTGACGACGCGCGACTGCTTGCACAGGTGCTCACACAGCCGGAGAGCACTTCGGCCGACCTTGTCGGGAGGTTGGAGAGGAGGGACCTCTTTAAACGCGGATACGAGTCAAACATCTCGCAGGAGGAGGACCCTCGCCTCAGGTACGAACTCGGGACGAAGTTCACCCCGGAGAAGGCGCGGGCGATCGAAGAGGCGATCGCGGGGGAGTGCGGATGCGATCCCGACTACATCATCGCCGACCTGGTGAAGAACGAGAACACGCTCTTCAAGTCGGCCTCCATCCTTCTCGAGGAGGACAAGTTCCCGTTCCTGATCGAGAGAAGGGATGGGAAGGTTCAGGAGATCGACTCGTTCTCGACCCTCACCTACACCGGCAGGCCCCGGACGGCCTTCTACCTCTTCTGCCCGGAGGAGCACCGGCAGACCGTACAGGAGTGTGCCGGGGAGATCGTCGCCGGGACGGTCGTGTAGTCTCAATGGCAGAGTTCCGTCTGCGAGTTCCGGCAGAATGGTGACCCGTGCTCTCCTCAGCCGCATCATAATAAAGGATCTTCAGTTCAGGGCCAGCCGGAATCTCCGGTCTCCGATGGGTTCCAGGTCGAAATCCGGCGGCTTACCCTTTGCCCAGGGAATGACCCCCAGCTCCAGCATCCATCTCCCGATCATTGAACTCCTGAGTTCAGGGCAAGTTGTCCAGAATTTCTCAGACAGTGACACGTCGACAACCTCGCCGCTATCGAGCACGACCTCCACTGAGCCCCAGTCCCCCTGGAAGTAGCGGTCGCGATCACGGCGTTTGATCCCGACGCCGTACCCTGCACCGGCGCGATTATCTGCCGAACCTTTAGACCAGCCAGACACTTTCATAGTTCTTCTCTGGGCAAGTAGAGAAAATAAACATCTGGTCGGTTATGATTGTGAGGAGTATAGATCCATTGTTACAATAATGTAACATACCCTCGTTTGATGCGAGCGCATGTTTGGGGGACAACCACCTTTAATGCCCGGTTCACGACGAAGAAGTCCCCAGGGTCGATCCTGGCTGCCGGGCTTGGCCGGTTTACACCTTTGCACCCGCTTGCACCCTGATTTGCACCACAAATAACCCCGTAGTGCGCCCATTTCCCCGATCCGCCTGAGACACTCAGGGATCACCGCGACGTTTGCACCACCGTAGGTTTCACAGGCACCCGGAGCCGGGCCACCCGCCCCTGCAGGGAGGCTCTCCGTTTCCGGTGCAAATGGTGCAAAGTACCATCCTGATCAGTACATATCTCTGTACATACCTCTCCAGTACCAAAATACTCTCCGTTATCGCCAGCATCCTTGTTTGCACTTTTCGCGAAATTCCGGTGCAAACCTGGTGCAAAGGTGCAAACATGATTGTGGGGGAGGTTCCGGCCAGCCCCATTCAGAAACCCCTAAACCACCCCCCGTCATAGACTCTTCATGCGCTACATCGTCACCGGCGGCGCCGGCTTCATCGGCTCGAACCTTGCAGACACCTTAGCTCAAAACCACGACGTCGTCATCATCGACAACCTCGCGACCGTGCCAGGCCGGGTGAACATCGAGCAGCCTCACCGGTGACGTTCATCGAGGGGAGCATCACCGACCTCGACCTCCTCATGGAGACGCAATGGACCGCGGGGTCGGAGCGGGAGCACCGCAGGTGCGACACCTTCCCCGGCGTGGACGGCATCTTCGGTGGCCATTCCCTCCGTGCTCCGCTCGCCTCGAACGAGGCGAACGTGACCGGCACGCTCGACGTCCTCACCGCGGCGAAGGACTGCGGGGTGCCCGCCGTCGTCGCTGCCCCCTCGGCCTACGGCAACATCCCTCTTCCGGAATCGTGAAACGTTCGGGTTCATGTTCGTTCTCCCCCCACCTGAGGCGAGGAATACCGGGCAGCCTGAACGCACCGCCGGACAACTACATAGAACCCTTCAATTTCCGCCCCACTTCAAGGGAGGGTTAAGCACTTTTACACAACATTCCAGTCAAAAATGAAAACCCGTATATTAAACCACGCGAAAGAAACATGACATCAGCTTCCGGAGATCGATAATCCATGCAGATACCCATCGCCCAGCCGTCCCTCGGAACCGAGGAGAGCGACGCCGTTTTCGCCGTCCTTGCCTCCGGCATGATCGCCCAGGGTCCGGTCACCGCCGCGTTTGAAGAAGAGTTCGCCGCCTACTGTGGCGTTCCGCACGCCGTCGCCGTCTCGAACGGGACCACCGCCCTCCACGCGGCGCTCCTCGCGGCCGGAGTCGGGCCGGGGGACGAGGTGATCGTCCCGGCCTTCACGTTCTTTGCGACCGCCTCCTCGGTCTCGATGTGCAACGCCCGCCCCGTCTTTGCCGACGTGGATCCGGTGACCGCCACGATCGACCCGGCCGATGCCCTCGCAAAAGTCGGCCCGAAGACGAAGGCCGTGATCGGCGTCCACCTCTACGGCCAGCCCTGCGACGCCGGGGCGGTCAGGGAGATCTGCGACGATAAGGGTCTCGTCTTCATCGAGGACGCCGCCCAGGCCCATGGTGCGGAGTACCACGGGAGACGGACGGGGGCGCTCGGCGACCTCGCCTGTTTCTCCTTCTACGCGACGAAGAACCTGGCGACCGGGGAGGGCGGGATGGTGACGACGGCTTCGGACGAGTACGATCAGCACCTCCGCCGGCTCATCAACCACGGCCAGAGCGAGAAGTACCTCCATACCGAGCTCGGCTACAACTACCGGATGACCGATATCAACGCCGCGATCGGCCGGGTGCAGCTCGCAAAGCTCGACGGCTTCAACCGCCGCCGGCAGGAGAACGCCGCCTACTACGGTGCTCAGATCACGGCGCCGGGGCTCGTGCTCCCGTCGGTCGCCGCCGGCCGGAGCCACGTCTGGCACCAGTACTCCCTCCGGGTCACCGACGCCTTCCCGCTCTCGCGGGATGACCTCATGGCCCACCTCCGCGAGCGCGGGATCGGCTGCGCCGTCCACTACCCCATAGCCCTCTCCCGGCAGCCCCTCTACGCCGGGGCCGCGGCCTGCCCGGTCGCGGAAGCGCTCGCGGCCTCGGTCCTCTCGATCCCGGTCCACCCGAACGTCACCGACGAGGCCAGGGCCTATGTTGCTGAGACGATCAACGGGGTGATCTGAATGGATGCAGGCGTCATCGGCACGGGAACAATGGGCAGGAACCACGTCCGGGTCTACACGGAACTCAAGGAGGTCGGGACGACCTACGTCTACGACCTGAACACGAAGGCGGCCGAAGAGGTCGCCGCCGCCACCGGGGCGGAGGTCTGCCGCTCGATGGAGGAACTCCTCCGGAAGGCCGAGTGCATCTCGGTCGTGGTCCCGACCCCCTACCACCTCAGGACGGCCGGAGAGGTCATCGCCGCCGGGGTCCACGCCCTCGTCGAGAAGCCCCTCTGCCCCACGGTGCGCGAGTGCGAGGAGTTGATCGGCCAGATCCCGGAGGGGCTGACGGTCGGCGTCGGGCACATCGAGCGGTTCAATCCGGTCGTCACCGAGGTTGCCCGGGTCGTGCGGGATCCCCTCTACGTCTCCTTCCACCGGCACAACCCGGCCTCGGCCCGGGTGAGCGGGAGTTCCGTCGTCGAGGACCTGATGATCCACGACATCGACGTCGCGTTCAACGTCCTCTTCCCCGGCCGGGAGTTTGGCGTTCATGCGAGCGGGACCGGGGATGTCGCCGCAGCCCTCGCTGCCTTCGGGCGGACGCCGGTCTATCTCTCGGCCTCGCGGAAGGCCTCAAAGAAGACCCGGTCGATCTACATCGAGGAGGAGGACCGGACGATCGAGGGCGACTTCATGACTCAGGAGGTCTACGTCTACAGAAAGCCCGAGGCCTACGGGCAGGAGAACGGGCTCTACCGCCAGGAGAACATCATCGAGAAGCTCCTGGTGAACAAGGTCGAGCCGCTGAAGATCGAACTCTCGACGTTCATCCGGGCCGCCCGCGACG
>JAQVVW010000200.1 GCA_028698765.1 Methanoculleus sp.
GGACAAGGAGACGTTCATCATCGAGGAGAACGGCGAGACCTTCATCTACCTCGTCTTCCACGACTGCATCGTCCGCCAGACGCTCCGGCGCAACGGTCTCGACCAGGGCGGCCCGCTCTGCCAGACGCTCTTCGGCTATGTCGTCGGAGCGATCGAGGAGATCACCGGCAGAAAGGCCAAGCTGGAGATCGTCCACACCGGCCCGAACGCCTGCTTAAAGAAACTGGTTCTGAAATGAGGCGGAATGATGAAGATCGCTATTGAGGAACTGGCAGGATGTTCCGGCTGCACGATCGCGGTGCTCGATCTCCACGAGATGCTCCTCGACGTTGTCACAGAGGCGGATATCGTCTACTCCCCGGTGATCATGGATGCGAAGGAGCCCCCGGAGGGGATCGATATCGCGTTCGTGACCGGTGCCGTCCGCAACGTTGAGAACCAGGAACGGCTCGAGAAGATCCGGAAACGGTCAAAGACGCTCGTGGCGCTCGGGACCTGCGCCTGCTACGGGGGGATATCGGGCCTCTCGATGCTGAACTCGAATGTTGACCTCTTCTCCTGCGTCTACCGGGGAGTGGAGACGACAAAACCCGACGGGGTTATCCCGACCGATGTGCCGCCGTTCCTCTACCGGGCGTTCGCGGTGGGCGACCTCGTGAAGGTCGATTATTACGTCACAGGCTGCCCCCCCAAAGAGGTGTTCTTGAAGAAGATCATCCCGGCGATGATCGCGGGAAATACCCTCGAACTCTCGCGGAAATCCGTCTGTTCAGAGTGCGACAGGTTCATGGGCCCGGTCGGGAACTGGACGCTCTCGCGGCGGCACGAGGGGGTCCCCGACCGCGAGCACTGCCTGCTCGGGCAGGGCTACCTCTGTCTCGGGAGCGTCACCTTCGGGAGGTGCTCTGCGACCTGCCCGAAGAACGGCATCCCGTGCCATGGGTGCAACGGGCCGTCGCTCGACATCCTCCGCGAGCCCTGCAGGGACATCCACGGCATGATGGTCCGGAGGATCTCGGACCTCACCGACAAACCGGAAAAAGAGGTGGAGAAGGAGCTCTACGACGTCGCCCACACGATGTACGCCTTCACCATCGGGAGCCTGATCATGGAGGACAAGGAGACATCGAAGATCCGGGACCTCGTCAAGGAGAGGAGCAGATGAAGGAGATCACGATCAGCCCGGTCACGAGGATCGAAGGACATGCCGGCGTCAGGATCTTCCTCGACGACCGGGGTGCGGTCGACTCGGCCCACTTCCAGGTCGTTGAACTGAGAGGGTTCGAGAAGTTCCTCATCGGGGCGGCGATCGAGGAGGCCCCCCGGATCACGCCCCGCATCTGCGGGATATGCCCCTCGGCGCACCACCTGGCGGCGGCGAAGGCGACCGACCGGATCTTCGGCGTCGAACCGCCCGCGACCGGGAAGAAACTCAGGGAGCTCCTCAACCTCGGTCAGTTCGTCCACTCTCACGCCCTCCACTTCTTCATGCTCGCGGCCCCCGACTTCATCCTGGGCCACGACGCGCCGGCAGGGGAGCGGAACGTCATCGGGCTTGCCCGCCATTCGCCCGAGATCGCGAAGAAAGCGATAGGGGTCCGGAAGTTCGGCCAGCGCCTGACGGAAGCGGTCGGCGGCAAACCCATTCACCCGGCAAACGCTCTGCCGGGAGGGATGTCGGCGCCGCTCACGGAAGGAAAGCGGGCGGAACTCGCCGTTATGGCTGACGAGGCGCTCACAATCGCCCGTGAAGGATGGGACATTGCACGAAACCTCCTTGACGGCGTCGATACCGATATCGGGGCCGTCAGGACGGCGTTCATGGGTATGACCAATCACGGGCTCTACACGACCTGCGACGGGCCGGTTGCGATGCTCGACCCGGACGGGGGCAGGATCGGCTCATTCTCCGGCGCGGAGTACACGAACTTCATCGAGGAGTACTCGGAGGACTGGTCCTACCTGAAGTTCGCCCGGTTCAAGGGCGGAGACTACTACCGGGTCGGGCCGCTCGCCCGGCTCAACATCGTGGAGAGGATGGGCACAGAGCACGCGGACGCTGCTCTCGCGGAGTACCGCGAGCGGTTCGGCACCGTCTCTCAGGCTGCGCTCGCCTACCACCTGGCACGCTACATCGAGTTCATCGCCTCGTGCGAGCGGGCGGTGAACCTGCTCTCGGACCCCGGCATCACCGGGTCCGATGTACGGACCCCGGTCGGAAAGGTCGTAAACCGGCGGGGTGTCGGTATCATCGAGGCTCCCCGGGGAACCCTGATCCACGACTACACCGTCAACGAGGCCGGCCTCATCGAGCGGTGCAACCTGATCGTGGCGACCTGCCAGAACAACTACGCGATCGACCGGGGCGTGGAGGATGTGGCGCGCCGGGTGGTGGAGAACGGGGCGCTGACCGAAGGGGCGGCAAACCGCATCGAGATGATCATCAGAGCGTACGACCCCTGTATATCGTGCGCAACACACGCGATCGGCCGGATGCCCCTCCGGATCGAGTGCGTCAGAAGAACGTGAGGCGATGGAGATGTTGAAACAGATCCTGGGTGAATTCCTGAAACTTGACGGGGTTACCGCCGCAGTCGTGGCGGGACGGGACGGTTTTGTGATCGAGAGCGTCGTTGCCGGAGAGATCGACGTCGAGGCCCTGGGCGCCATGGCGTCGACCGGCATGGGTACGTCTGAGGCGATGAGCAACGAACTCGGGAAGGGAGAGATGCACCAGATGCTCGTCGAACTGGAGAACGGGCCCATCCTGCTCTCCCCGCTCTCGGAGGACGAGCTGATCGCCATCGTGGCGAACGCGAACGTCAACGTCGGGCGGATCCGGTACGAACTGAAGAAGAACAGGGATAGGATAACTGCTGCTCTGTGAGACGATGCTCCCGAACGGCGTCTCACTCGGGCGAATGCAGGGCCCTCTTGCGGCTCTTGCTTCAATCAGCCCTCATTTCACGGGAGCAGTGCGCGTTAACGGCCCGAACGGGACCGGTTTTGTCCTGGTCCAGGGCGGGAGCCCGTACGCAGCCGCGTTCGAGGATACCGGCGAAGACCTGCTGCTCAGCGGAGATGAGGCCTACAGCCACCTGCTCGGCCAGTCGTCGCTTACCTACGAACTCATCGCGTATACCGCCGAAGAGACCGAGGCGGCCCGGGAGACCGCTCGTGAGATGGGGTGCCAGGTCAGCAAGGACGGTGCAAACCCTGCCGCCCGGAACGGATCGGGTAGTGTGAACGGTCTGGAACAGGTCGCACGGCAGCCGGGCGTCATTGCCGTCTCGGTCTTCCACGAAGGGTTTGCCCTCCAGTCGTGCGGCACCGCGGACTTCGAGCAGGTGGCCGCGATCGCCGAAGACCTGCTCCGCGCCGGCACCCGTATCACCGCCGATATGGCGATGGGAGACCTCTCCCAGATGATCCTGGAGACCCCGGCAGGGAAACTGATCATCGCGCCCCACGGGGACCTCTCCCTCTGCATACTCGCAAAGCCCGACGCCAACCTCGGCCTGATCCGGCTCGCGATACGGGGCATGCAGGACGGGCCCGCCTGAGCGGCGCTGTACCGGGTCCGGCGATCTCTTTTGCCATACGTAGGCATACCGGGGCAGCCCCCGATCCCTTTTCCGACGCGGACCCATACGCTCCACCGTCGCAAACCCCACGCATTAATACGTTATAGAATATGACAGAGGGTACATGCACTTCATCTTCAGAGCGGAGTTCCGGCAGACGGTATCCAGACCCTACCGGAGATCCGGGGAGCCCCGCTCCCGGGTGGTCGGATGAACTACTACCCCGTCCACTCCGGATACCCTTCGTATGCCACCGTGAACGCGGCAATCGAGGCTGTTTTTGCCGAATACGCACGAGGGAACGTCCAGATGCCGCCAAAGGTCTACGTGACGTTTGTCAAGACAG
This sequence comes from Methanoculleus sp., assembly GCA_028698765.1. The sequence goes on from JAQVVW010000200.1 coordinate 3,931, forward strand.
GAGACTTCCGGACGATGCCTGCCTACCTCCCGGCACTCGGGATCGCCGGGGTGAAGATCGTCAACGTCC
>JAQVVW010000201.1 GCA_028698765.1 Methanoculleus sp.
CATCGTCTACGCCCTGCCCGACGCGCGGAGCAAAGACGACGTGGCGGGAGTCCTCGGCCGGATCGTCAGTCTCGGCGAGGCGGTTCACCCCGTCGGGGAGATCGCGTTCGGGGCAAGCGACCACGTAGCCCGGATCGTCATCACGGCCATGCGTTTCGACCCGCGTATCCGGAGCGCCGCAAACATCCGCTTTTCGGAGACAATCCTCCCGGAGCTCGAGAACCTTCTCTTCGAGGTCTGCTCGTTCGACCGGGAGAAAGAACCGCCGGGCGTGCAGACGATGGACTGGGGTGTCGCTTCCTGCTGCAGGGAGGGCGTACCCGACGTCATCTACGACCGGGGGGCCGTGGGGAAAGAGCCGATGATCCGGGTTCTCGGGGAAGATCCGGTCACGGTCGCACAAAATATTCTTAAACTGTCAAATCGCATTACCTATGCACAATTGTAAGGGTAGGTCCACATGGGAATAAAACCGTCATATATCAAGAACCTCGGCGAAGAACTGATCGTCAAGCACCGCAGCAGATTCAGTGGAGACTTTGAAGAAAATAAGCACGCGGTCGCCGAAGTTGCCATGATCGACAGCAAGACCGTTCGGAACCGGGTTGCCGGGTACATCTCAAGAAAGATAAATACCAGGAAGCGTTAAATCAAACTGTATGTTTGAGGGAATCCTTCCGGCAATCATCACCCCTTTTTACCGGGACTCGAGAGCGAGTCTCGATATTGAAGGATTACAGTCCAACATAGAATCACTCCTGCAACGCGGGGTTCACGGCATCGTGCCCTGCGGGTCGACCGGCGAGTCCGCGACGCTCACGTTCGAGGAGCACGAGCAGGTGATCGGCAAGACTGTTGAGGTCGTCGACGGGCGGGTGCCGGTGCTTGCCGGGACGGGATCGAACAACACGGAGGAGGCCATCCGCCTGACCCGGTCGGCGAAGGACGCGGGTGCGGACGGTGCGCTCGTCATCAGCCCGTACTACAACAAGCCGAACCGCTCCGGGCTCGTCAAGCACTTCACGAAACTGGCCGACCTTGATCTCCCCATCGTCCTCTACAACGTCCCCGGCCGGACGGCGCAGAATCTCCTGCCCGACCTGGTGGCCGAGCTCGCGAGGCATCCGAACATCGTCGGGATCAAGGAGGCAAGCGGCGACATCACCCAGATCTCCCGTATCATCGAGGAGACGCGGGACGAGGAGTTCAGCGTGATCTCCGGAGACGACGCAATGACCCTCCCCGTCCTTGCCTTAGGGGGTGCTGGCGTCATATCAGTGACAGCAAACGTTGATCCAGCTCGAATGGTGAGGATGTACGAGGCTTACCGGGCCGGAGACCTTACCGCCGCGCGCGCGCTGCACTATGAACTTGCTCCGCTCATGCGGGCGATGTTCATCGACACGAACCCCATCCCCGTGAAGAAGGCGGTGGAACTCCTCGGGATGGCCGCGGGGCCGGTCAGGCTGCCGCTCGACGAACTCGACGAAACAAAGACGGAACACCTGAGAAAGGTGCTGGTAAACCATGGTTAAGGTAGTTATATCCGGTGCCCTGGGGCGTATGGGCACTAACATCGGCCGGATCGTCGATGAAGCCCCCGACATGGAACTGGTCGGGGGCATCGACGTGCGGGAGGGAACGCTCTTCGGGACGGAAGTCGTCCCGGCGGCGAAAATAGACGCGTTCCTGAACGAGAAGAAGCCCGACGTCCTGATCGACTTCACCGTTGCGGCCGCTGCGGTCGAGAACATCAAAGCCGCCGCCCGAAACGACGTGGCGCTCATCGTCGGAACGACGGGTTTCTCCCCCGAGCAGCGGACGACGATCGCGAGCGCCGTCGAGGGACATGTCCCCGCGGTGATATCGAGCAACTTTTCCGTAGGCGTCAACATCTTCTGGAAACTCGTGCGGGAAGCCGCACGCGAGCTCGGCGACTATGACATCGAGGTCACCGAAGCCCATCACCGTTACAAGAAGGACGCTCCGAGCGGCACGGCAAAGACCATCCTTGAGATCCTGGACCAGGAACTCGGGGGCCGCGAGAAGGTCTATGGCCGTGTCGGCGAGACCGAGCGGAAAGGCGAGATCGGCGTCCATGTCATCCGCGGCGGCGATATCGTCGGCGATCACTCCGTCCTCTTTGCCGGAAACTTTGAGTGCATCGAGGTCTCCCACCGGGCCTACGATCGGGCGGTCTTCGCTCAGGGCGCCGTCCGGGCCGCACGCTGGGTCGTTGGGAGAGAACCGCGCATCTATAGCATGCAGGATGTCCTCGGGCTGTGATAAGGAAAGCGAAATTTAATTTTGGTACAGTCGTAACCTATGTACGTTCGGAGGAACCAAATTGGCAGCAATTGTTGACATTGAAAAGTGTACCGCCTGTGAAACCTGCGTGGACGTCTGCCCGGCTTCTGCCATCACCATGGAAGACGGCAAGGCGAAGGTCGACATCGATCTCTGCGTCGATTGCGAGACCTGCGTCGACGAGTGCCCGTCAGAAGCGATCTCCATGGAATAAAGAAACCAACTCTTTTAATACCTTCTACACTACAGATATTTTTGTCTATGATTAATGTAGGAGTGCTTGGTGCCACAGGAGCGGTGGGACAGCGCTTCGTTCAGTTGCTGGCGGATCATCCCTGGTTTCATCTCCAGACGCTGGCCGCTTCTGAACGGAGTGCAGGGAAACCGTATGGTAAGGTGGTCAACTGGCGCCTCGATGCGCCGTATCCGGAGAGCGTCAGTGATATCGTCGTCACTCCAACAACCGTCGAGAGTCTGAAGGACTGCGATCTCGTCTTCTCGGCGCTCCCTCCTGAGGCGGCGGCGTCTCTTGAGACGGAGATCGCTGATGCAGGTATCGGCGTTTGCAGCAACGCCCGGTCGCACCGCATGGACGCGGACGTTCCGCTGGTGATCCCGGAGGTCAACCCGGATCATCTCGGTCTGATCGATGTCCAGCGCGACCGCGGGCGTGAGGGGTTCATCGTGACGAACCCGAACTGCTCAACGATCGTCCTCGCGCTGGCCCTTGCACCCCTGCGAGCGTTCGAGTTCCATGACGTGCGCGTGGCGACCATGCAGGCTATCTCCGGGGGCGGGTTTTCCGGCGTCTCCGCCATGGACATCTATGATAACGTCGTCCCCTACATCGGCTCTGAGGAGGAGAAGATGGAGATCGAGACGCTGAAGATCATGGGATCGTTTGACGGGTCAGAGGTGACTCCCGCCCCATTCAGCGTGAGCGCAAGTTGCCACCGGGTTCCTGTCATCGACGGGCACACGATTGCGGTCTGGGCCGACGTGGAGGAGCCGGTTGCCGAGGTGAAAAAAGCTTACGCAAACTTTAAGTCACCTTTCAGCAATCTACCCTTACAGCCGGAGAAGGCCGTTGAGCTCCTCGACCCCCCCGACCGTCCGCAGCCACGACTCGACCGCAACCGCGGGCGGGGCATGACGGTCTCGGTCGGGAGAATCCGTGAAGGATTACGGTTCGTTGCGCTCGGCCACAACACCATCCGTGGGGCCGCAGGCGCATCCGTCCTCAACGCAGAACTGATATACTCAAGGAAGTACCTTTAGACGAGGTGGGCTAATGATAAAGGACAACACAGTATTCGTGGGAAACAAACCGGTCATGAACTACGTGCTTGCGGTGGTCACCCAGTTCAATAACGGAGCGGAGGAAGTCGCGATCAAGGCCCGGGGGAAGGCAATTTCACGGGCGGTCGATACGGCGGAGATCGCGCTCAACCGGTTCCTTGCAAACGTTGACAAGAAAGAGATCTTCACGTCGACCGAGATGATCGACACTGATACCGGCAAAACCAACGTATCAAGTATCGAGATCGTCCTCACTCATGCGAAGTGAGATCCCGAAGCACTTTTTTGATACCCCGCGGGAGTGTAGCGGTCGGGTGTCGCTGGAACCCCCCTGTTTGAGGGGTTACTCTCGCGGGGCTCCCACACTGGAAAAAACACCTC
>JAQVVW010000202.1 GCA_028698765.1 Methanoculleus sp.
AGGGTGCCGCAGATCGAGGAGGCGGCCGTGCGGTTCGTCGCCGGCGAGGCGGTCTCGGTGGAGTGGGGGATCGCCGTCCGGCAGGGGTTCCGGACGCCCGGAGCGCTCCGGGCCTACGGGAGGAGCGTGAGAGAGGCGGTGCTCACCCGGGAAGCGGCGGAGGCGACCGCTGAACGGTTTGGCATTCGCCTCCACGGCGGCCGGGGAGTCATTGGGGCGCTCGCGGCCGTCGCGCTCATCGGGCTCCCGCACGACGTCCTCCTCGACCCCAGGCAGGACGTCTGCACCGGGTGGGAGCCGGGGGAGTGAGCGGGGTCTGGGTGAGTTTTTCGCTTGCGGCGGTCGTCGCTCTGATTGGAGTGGGGGTTCCTTTTTGAGATTCTGTGGCTCCTGGATGTGCTCGCGTCTTATTCTGTTACACCCGGACGTCGCAAAACCGTGCACGGCTTTCCTCTGGGCTACGCACCTGGCGGTGTTAATCCGCCGGATTTTTTATCTATCGCAAGTTCAAGACATTCGGTCTTCTTCAGCGATGTCCCGTACGGGACATCGCCTATCGCCACACACTGCCCGCCCCCTTGGGGGCGGGAGGAGCGCGAAGCGCGGGTGGTGGGGGTTACAGGAGTCTCCTTATGTAGTGGAGACAGGGGAGGGGCGCAGCCCCCCTCCCCGTCGGCCCCACCCCCGCGTGGCGATACCCCCACGGTCCAGCGTATGGGCATTTTTGATAATATCTACCATTTCCGTATTCCCCCACAGTCCAGTGTACTAGACTATATCATCCTTTGATCGTTTAATTAGCCGCCAAAGGAATAACGCCATCTCACGCTCACTCACCTCCAGTATTCGTACCTCCGACACGCCTCTCTCCTGAGTGCCTCCATACCTTCACGCCCCTGGTCACCGGAACCCCGTCTCTCGCGCTACCCATAAATACCCGGGGCCGGCAGATACCCTTTATCGAGGTGAAGCGCGGCGGATAGCAGCCCACGATGTCGTCGTCGCGGAGTGGGTGCGGTTCGGGTGCAAGGGCTATGGGAAACATATGTCCTGTCCACCCATTCTTCCGCGACCTCGAGCACGGCGACATCACCTCGGTAGACCCTGTCCTCATTGAGTGACGCCCCGGCCTTCACTCGCGCCGTACGCCCTGAATGAACTCCTCGGTCATCCGGCAGGCATCGTCGTCCCTGACCTGCACCGGCGGGTGTTTCATGAAGTAGGCGGACGAAGACGTCAGCACACCGCCGATACCCCTATCAAGGGCGAGCCTGCAGCACCGGATTGCGTCGATGACGATCCCCGCGGAGTTGGGCGAGTCCTCGACGGAGAGGCGGAGGTCAAGGTACATGGGTACGTCCCCGAAGAGCCGCCCTTCCATCCGCAGGAAACAGACCTTGTTGTCCTTCTGCCAGCAGACGTAGTCGCTCGGGCCGATGTGGATCTTATCGTCGTCGAGAGGCACTTCGAGGATCGACTGCACCGCTTCGGTCTTCGACGTTCTCTTCGAGGCGAGGCGGTCCCGATTCAACATGTTCAGAAAATCCGTGTTGCCGCCGGTGTTGAGCTGGTAGGTCCGGTCCAGTTTCACCCCTCGCCGCTGGAAGAGGTCGGCGAGGACCCGGTGGGTGATCGTTGCGCCGAACTGGGCCTTGACGTCGTCGCCGATGACCGGAAGGTCGCGTTCGCGGAACCGCGCCGCCCAGGCAGGATCGCTCGCGATAAAGACCGGCATGTTGTTGATGAGGCCGACGCCCGCTTCCAGCGCGCAATCGGCATAGAACCGTGCGGCCTCCTCGGAACCCACGGGGAGGTAGTTGAGCAGCATCTCGGCACCCGAGTCCTCAAGTTCCCGTACAACGTCCTCGCGTGAGGCCTCCTCTTCATCGGCGAGCACGAACCTGCACTCCTCCCGGTAATCCTGCATGTGCCGGGGAAAGCCGTCCAGCACCCGCCCCATCCGGACGGGAACACCGGTTCTCGGCATCCCGGGGCAGAATGCCGTGGTGCAGTTCGGGGGGGAGAATATGGCCTCCGAGACATCCTTCCCGACCTTCCTCGCATCGATGTCGAACGCCGCGGCCACCTCGATCCCGGACGGCAGGTAGCCGCCGAGGTTCCAGTGCATCAGCCCGGTTGCGGCGTCCTCGCTCTTCTCCCGGTAGTATTCGATCCCCTGAAGCAGCGAACTGGCACAGTTCCCGACGCCCACGATTGCAATCCTGATCGAGTCCACGACGGTCCCCCGGTAGATTCGGTATCCTGCTTGATGCGGCCCTCTCTGATGAGCGCGCTCAACTCCGTGAGAAGCCGCAACTATGGATACAGTTAGGCTTTCGACTATAATACCGACCGGGAAATATAAGGGTATGCTTCGGGAAGTGTCGCGGGGTTTACGGACAGCCCGCCGGGATCCACGATGCTTCTTCCGAAGGGTGAGGAGCCCCTTCACAATCTTTTTCCTCTCCGCATCCCACACCCGCGTCCGGAGGTAACCATGGTCAACGTTGAACATGCACTCATCGGAGAAGCGCTCGTCGGCGAAGGGCCGGAGGTTGCCCATGTCGATCTCGTCATCGGGAAGAAGGGGAGCAGCGTGGAAAAGGCGTTCGTCACGGCGCTCGCTCAAAAAGATACGGCAAAGCATCCCTTCGCGTGATACAGGCCGCACGGCGCGGGACGTTGGGTTCTCTCTTACACGAGCAAGGAGGATGGTGATGCACCCGAACGTGCCGGGAACAAAGGTGGCATCCGTCTCCTCCGTCCCTCAGAGTTCATCCTTGAGCACGCTCGGGAGTTATCCACCTGCGGCCGGCGCCCCTGCGACATCCTGACGACCCGCTCCAGGCTGTAGAAGGCGACGAGGGCTATGAAGTAGATCTGGTTCTCGATGTCGGCAAGCGCCTCGCCGACAGTGGACGCCCGGATAGCCTCCTGACCGGCGCCCGGTTCAGGAAGCAGGCGGAAGAGAAAAATGTATGAATGAGAATAAATGCCCTCGCGCACAAGCACCGCTTCGTACCTTTGAGGTGAAGTGTGACCGGTCACGATAGTCATCCCTGGCATGGCGTCCTGAAATCCATGGGCCTCGTCTTCGGGGATATCGGGACAAGCCCCATCTACACGCTTACCGTGATCTTTCTCCTGGTGGAGCCCACGGCCCCGAACGTGATGGGCATCCTCTCTCTCCTCATCTGGACGCTGATCATCCTCATCACGGTTGAGTACGCGTGGCTTGCGATGAGCCTGAGCAGAAAGGGCGAAGGAGGAACTATCGTCCTCCGGGAACTCCTCACCCCCTACATCAGGTCTGGAACGGCTGCGGCGATCGTCTCCGCGATGACCATCATCGGCGTCGCGCTCCTCATCGGCGACGGGGTCATCACCCCGGCGATCAGCATTCTCTCCGCCGTGGAGGGCCTCGTCCTGATCCCGGGGTTTGAGGCGGCTACGGAAGGCACGCTCATCCTGATCGCCGCGGCCATCGCCATCGGGCTCTTTGCGGTCCAGCAGAGCGGGACCGAGCGGGTGGCCTGGTCGTTTGGACCCCTCGCGGGAACCTGGTTTCTGGCGCTTGCCGCCTCCGGCATCATAGGGATCCTGTGGGCTCCGGCAGTGCTCCTTGCGATAAATCCTTATTATGCCATACGGTTTCTCCTGGATGGGGGATGGCCTGCGTTCTTCCTTCTGTCGGCGGTCATCCTGGTGGCTACCGGAGGCGAGGCTCTGTATGCGGATATGGGCCACCTGGGGAGAAAACCCATTATCCATGCCTGGTATCTCGTCTTCGTCGCCCTGGTGCTCAACTATCTTGGTCAGGGGGCCTTCCTTCTCACCCACCCCGACGTACACTTCGTCCTCTTCGAGATGGTCAGGAGCATCTCACCCCTGATCTATGTCCCGTTCCTTCTCCTCTCCATCCTGGCCACCGTCATCGCCTCCCAGGCGATGATCAGCGGACTCTTCTCGATCGTCTACCAGGGGAT
>JAQVVW010000203.1 GCA_028698765.1 Methanoculleus sp.
CGTCCCTGAACCCCTTGACCCTCCTGCTCCCGAGGAAGAGCGCCCCGACCACGACCGACTCCGCAAGGATCGGGATGCAGGCAAGGGTGGCGACCCCGAGCGAGGCGAGGATCTCCTCCTCGATCGGGCCTCCCTCGCCTGGCACCTCGAGGTAGCGCGGCTGCCCGGCGACGAAGACGAAGTTCCAGGGCCAGTGGTGAACTTTGATCGTCCTGTTCCGGGCGAGGTAAGTCCCCGGGACGCCGCGGTGGTAGCGCGTGAGCGCCACTGTCCGGTCCGGGTTCAGGAGGTACGTCAGCCCCAGGTCGAACCCGAGTAGATCGAGGGTCTTTGAGAGCGACGCTTCGAGCAGTTCGTCGAGCGAGAGGGACGACGCGGATACGCCCATGATCTGGTTCAGGATCTGGAGTTGCCGGTTCGCGGAGAGCAACCCTTCGTTTGCCGGTCTTTGCTCGGTGACGTCCCGTATGCAGATCACCCACATCCCTGCGAACGCTCCCCGCTCGATCCTCCGGCTGGAGAAGACGACCTGCCGCTCTCCCCCCCCTGAGTCCTGCATCGAGAGGTCGAGACCGGGTATCCCGGCATTCATCGTGGCGAGGAGCCGATCGGCCGCATCCCTCTCCTGCAGGAGCGGCGCCAGATGTGCGTCGAGGACCCCATGAGCGTCGAACCCGAGGATCTCCTCTTCGCTTGTAGAGAGGAGATCCATGGCAAATGCATTTGCCCAGAGGACCTGCATCTTTTGATCGAGCACAAGGATACCCGCGCCGGGCTCATCGAGAATCTGAAACGTCTCTTGAGATATGGTAGATATCGAATCCACTCTATTCATACAGGTATCACTCCCCGACGTCTTTATTTTGTAAATATTATATAAATAAATAATATCCCCGTATTAAGTGATTTGCGGTGGCGGCCCGGCAGGTCCCGGACCGTCTGCAGTCTTGATCGGCCGCACATACCTGGTCGCTGCCATGCCGCTGGCCGCACCCGGCCGTTCCGTGCCGTGATCCCTGCCGCCCTTCGTGACGGGGATCGCGCATCCTCCACCGGGATCCATCTCCCCTAAAGTATCCCTATCCGGTCGAGTGCGGGTGAGAGCGAGGTCAGGTGCCCCTGGACGCAGACCGTCTCCCCCGGGTCGGCGCCCATTGCGAGCGCCAGGAGCTCGGTGATATGGAGCACCGGCACGCCCATGTGGTCGTAGACCAGCTCGCACCCCGGACAGTCGACGACTATCACGTCCAGGCGGTTGTTCATGAAGTCCTGGCGGACGAGCCGGTTCAGCCGGGAGAGTTCCCGGGGGCGGCCTTTTTGGAGCCGGTCGAAGAGGTTCTTGATCCCGCCGCAGCAGTAGTGCTCCATCACGCTTCTCGTGATCCTCGCTCCCGTCGCCGCCGTGAGAGCCTGCAGCCCCGGCGGGACGGCAAAGGTGCCGCTCATCTTCCGGTAGTGGCAGCTGACATGCACCCCGACGCGCAGGCCCGAGAGCCGTCTCCTGACAAGCCGCCGGATCTCATCGAGGTAGAGGGGATAGAGATCGAGGACGTTTGCTACCGTAAACGCCCCCGGTTCGGTCACCTCCCGCCCGATCCTCGCCAGCGCTTCGTTCACCACCTCCCTGTTGGCCCTCCATGAGAGCATATCGAGTGCGGTAACGTACGAGTCGCTGCAGGTCGGGCATATGCCGGTCACGGCGATCCTGGCGCCGGGTTCGAACGCGTCACGGATGACGCTGAGGTTCCGTGCGGTGAGGAGCAGCCGGTCGGCAAAACCCGCCCCGCCCATGTAGTGGGGAGCACCCCCGCAGCATGTCTGCATCGGCGAGGTCTCGTAGCGGATGCCGAGAGCGGCAAGGATCATCTTCTGCGAGAGGTCCGCGCCGGGATAGTTGAAGGCGCAGCAGGAGTTGAGGTGAAAGACCCGGTCGGGACGGGCGAGCGGTTCCCCCAGCGGGGAATGTCCGGGCGCCGAGAAGGCCGACGCGTCGACCGGATGGAGGAGCAGCCGCCGGACCTCGTCGACCGCCCTCCGGTCCACCGGATACGGGTAGCGGACCGCTTTTACGACGAACTTTCGGAGGTTGCCCCTCTCAACGTAGAGCGGAAGGAAAGCCCGGGGAGGAAGGCGCCCCCGGTCGAGAAGCATCCGTCGAAAGATCGGCTGCAGGCGTTCCGTCTCGTAGACGGCGTTGATGATCCCGCCGACGCTGACGGAGCGCGGGCAGACAGTCTCGCAGGAGTAGCACTGGACACAGTCGGCAAGATCGAACCCCGGTCGTCTGCCTGCCTGGAGGGCTGCGGTCACCTTCCGTGCGAGATAGCCCGGGTCCCCGTTCGCTCCGGGATCGTTGATCCGTGCCGGGCAGTAGGGTGTGCAGGAACCGCAGGCGTTGCAGAGCCGGAAGTTCCGGAACCGCGGGTCTTCTTCGTAGAGGAGATGGCGTATAGCCCCGTCCGTGATCGCGTTCTGGATCATCTCCATCTCCGGTACGGGGATGGCCCTATCGAGCATGCCCGGTCTCCGGGATCGCCCCTGCTGCATGCATATACGAACGAGCGGTTGTTCCTCCCCTCCGGGAGCGGGCACAGTTTAAACTAAGGATATATCGCCTGCGGTATCGATCCATTCCTTCCCCCCACCAGTGACGTTGCCGATACCTCTTGCGATGACTACTTAATGGTTTGGATATGGCCGCTCTCCGGCGCCTCCGGGGCAAACGGGTGCCGGAGCCTATCTCAGGATCTGCACCCGGGGAAAAAAGTGGTGTTAGAGGTTTTCCAGCCGCTTGTTCACCGCGTCCCAGTTCACGACGTTCCAGAACGCGTCGATGAACCCGCCCCGGTTGTTCTTGTGGTCGATGTAGTAGGCGTGCTCCCAGACGTCGAGCACCATCAGGATGTCGAGCGTCGGGTAGACGTTGTTGTTGTGCTTCTCGATCTGCATGATCATGAGACGGTCGGTCATGGCGTCGTAGGCCAGTGCCGCCCACCCGGAGCCCTCGGCGCTCGCGGCCGCCTTCGTGAACTCGGCCTTGAACCGGTCGAAGGAACCCCACTCCCGGTCTATCCGGTCAGCAAGTGCGCCGCCCGGGATCCCGCCGCCGCCCTTTCCGGCCGGGGCCATCGTCGGCCAGAAGAGGGTGTGCAGGACGTGACCGCCGATGTTGAACGAGAGCTCCTTTAAGAGCGCCTTCATATCGAGTTCGGTGCCTTCCTGTCGCGCCTTCTCCAGTTTTTCGAGGTTGGCGTTCGCCCCGGTCACGTAAGCCTGGTGGTGCTTATCGTGGTGCAGGGAGAGTTGTTCCCTCGATATGTGGGGTTCGAGCGCATCGGCCGCATACGGCAGCGGCGGCAGCTCGTACTTCTTCAACGATGCAGGTGCCATCTTCTGTACAGCCATAGCAATCATACTTCAGAGGGAGAGGGATCTATTTAGTGTTGATGTCTCTCGGTCTACCGGAGATATGGTTCGCCCGCACCCCCCGCCGCCGTGTGCGGCCACGATAGCCCCCCTGTAATACCCGCAAAGGCTGCCGGGAGGGCTGAGACCGGCACTTCGCCGTGCCGCAAAGGATCGAGGAAGACCGTTCCGGGGCCAGAGGGATACGTTCGGCCATGCCCGAAACCTTTAATTACTCTGGTAGAGTGGAGGGTATCCAGACCGCCTCGCGCCTTCCGTTGCACCCGGGCCGGATCCGGTTCTCCGGGTCGCCGTACAACATCGAGGCGTCCGGATGCCAGCAAGACCGCGGTGGATATTTCATGAGGACGGCAGCACGTATCTCGCTCTTTACCGCCACGCTGATGGTGCTGCTCGCGATCATCCTCATCCACGATCTGCACCTCATACTAACCGGAGCCGGATGGAGCCCTTTTTCGAGGAGCCTCTCGCTCTTTCTCGTCGCCGTCACGGCGTTCGGGGTGATCCAGTTCGTGAGCTACGCCGATCACCTCCTGCGGTCGATCTATGCCTAC
>JAQVVW010000204.1 GCA_028698765.1 Methanoculleus sp.
GTTCTCCTGCCAGATAGAGGAGGCGGGGCTACTCTTCGACACCGGGGCTAAAGGAGACGTGCTCGTATCCAATATGCGGGCGCTCGGCATCGATCCTGCGGGCATCCGGCGCCTCGTCCTCTCCCACGACCACTGGGACCATACCGGCGGCATCGAAGCGGTTCTTGCTGCAAACCCGGCGATTGAGGTCTATGTCCACGACGCATTCTCGGAGAAGACGCTCTCGCTGATCCGGAAGTATACCGAGCCGCGGATCGTTTCTGGGTGGACGGAGATCGCGAACGGCATCGCCGTGACCGGGCCGCTCGGAACGGATATCCGGGAGCAGTCGCTCGTATTATCGACGCCGGGCGGTTATCTGGTCGTCACCGGGTGCGCACATCCCCACATCGGCCGGATCATCGAGCGGGTCTCGGAGGTCGGGCCGGTTCGGGGCATCATCGGCGGGGTCCACACCGTCTCCGGCGAGGACATCGACGCGCTCGCAGGGGTGGCGTACCTCTCGGTGTCGCACTGCACCGACCGGATCGGGGAACTCGCGGAGCGCTACCCGGGGTCGTTCTTGCCCAGTGGCGTCGGAAAGGTGCACCGGTTGGGCTGAAAAAAAGTTATTCGTTCTTTTCGGCAGAGCCGCCCTTCACCTCAAGGCCGTCCGCGAACCAGACGGTGCGCTGCGGGAAGGGGATCTCGATGCCGTTCTCTTCGAGCGCCAGTTTGATCTTCCAGAGGAGATCCGTCCGGACGTCCCACCAGTTCCGGGCCGGGGCCCAGATGTAGGCAGTCAGGTTGACGCTGTTGTCCCCCAGGTTATCGACGAAGACCGACGGCGCCGGGCTCTTGAGCGCGAAGGGGTGCTTCTCGATGACCTCCTCGGCAATCCGGATCGCCTCGTTCGCATCGTCCTGATACCGGATGCCGATCTGGTATTCGAACCTCCGGGCTGCGTTGTGGACGTAGTTCGTGATGTTCGAGGTGAAGACCTTCTCGTTCGGGATCCGGATGTAGATCCCGTCGTAGGTCTTGATGACCGTCGAGAGAACGCGGACATCCTCGACACTCCCGCTCACGTCGGCGACGTTGATGTTGTCGCCGATCCGGATCGGGTGCTCGAACATCAAAAAGAGCCCGGAGATCAGGTTGGAGACGACGCTCTGGCTCGCAAAACCGATGACCAGGCCGACGATTCCCCCGGCCACCAGGAGGCCGGAGAGGTCGAAGTTGAGCTGCGGGAGAGCGACGACGAACGCCCAGACGATGATGCCGTAGTAGACCAGCTTCGTGAGCAACTCGCGCTCGTTCTTGGGCAGCCGCTCGGCGAGGATCCTCCGGAAGTTCGTCGCGACGACCTTTGCTATGATGACGCCGATCGTGAGGATGATGGCGAAGTACAGGATACGTTCGACGGTGATGTCGCCGACGCCGATCGGGATCTCCAGGATCTCCGTCATGTTGAACGCCATCAGAAACCCCACTCCATCAGGTATCCCCGGTTGATCACCGGGAGCTTGCGGGCGGTATACAGTTCGACGGACTTCACCATCCCGGGCCGGAGCGGGGCGTCGATGAAGTCCGTCTCCGCCAGACCCGGGCTGAGAATCTTCATCGTAGCGGTGGCGGCCACGAAGTCGCCGTAGTAGATCTTCATATCGACGCTCTCGAAGACGGCGGTGGAGACCTCCACCCACTCGTGGGACGCGTTATGGATGGAAAGTTCCATCACGCCCTCGCAGAAGCCTTCGACGGGAGGAACGGCCGGGTAGACCGCGCTCCGGTACCACCGCGCGATGACCCCGGTCGTCGGCGAACCGTAGAGCGCGTATTTCTGGCTGCCGCGAGCAAAGACGTCCAGCACCTCGATATCCTTTTTGGACTCCACGAAGACGCCGATCTCGACGGGGAACTTCAGGTAGACCGTCCGGGAGGCGCCGGGCTCGATCATCATCGGGGAGAACTCCATCTGCAGGAAGTTCGTGATCTCTTTTGGGAGGTTGACCGGTTCGACCGGATTGATGATCACCTCGCCGGTATTCAAGACCAGGATCCGCTCGAACGTCTTTCCTTCGCACCTGCGCCGGTAGGTCAGGAGACCCTCGACGCTCTCGGCTTCCACCATAATATCGCCGGATTCCTGGTGGAAAGTGTCCCTGTAACGTCCGAACATCAACTATGATCTGCGAATACTCAAATATTAATCTACGCGATAGACGCAATCTGTCAGGTTCGCGTTCCGGCACCCGATCCCGGCAGACGAATAAATGCGGCTGTTTATGGCGATACTCAAACAGGATAGAGCGGTTGTGGGAATTCTTTCTGATTAGTGGGAGAACGAACTGGGAAGGTATAAATAATCAATCTTTTTGATAGTATATTTCGCAGAAGATAAATAGACACTCTTTTAAGCGACCGCTCCAGACATTTTTCCTGTGCGTTCGCCCCGAACAGTGATATACAGGGGGCGTACATCGGCCGCCACGGAGGGCTCACCCGGAGTTCCGGGCGAGAGAGCCTTCTCGCGGCGTTGCGGGACGAGAACAGTTCCCGGGTGATACGGTGAAGATAGAACAGAAAAGGGTCAGTGAATCCATGAACCACAGCCAGATACCCGTGAGTATCTTCGCCCACCTCCAGCAGCCGACGCTCGTCCTCGACTGCGAGGGGCGGGTGATCGTCTGGAATGAGAGCATGGAGCGGTCCACCGGCGTCCCGGCGGAAGAGATCGTGGGAAAAGGCGGGTACGCTCATGGAAAGGCGTTGTTCGGCGAGGCATGCCCCACACTGGCAAACAGCATCCTGACTCACGAGGATGCCGGGAGCGCCCATTACCGCCTGCTGCACCACGAAGGCGAAGAATTGCTTGCTGAGTCGCAGATCCCCGCGTTCTCCGGGAGAACGGCCGTTTGTGTGGCAGCCCCCCTCTATGATACCGGCGGTCGGCAGATAGGTGCGGTCGAGACCTTCCGCGAGGCCCCGCACGAGGAGGCGGCCGACGAGTCCCGCGGCGTGCCGGAGGAGCAGGTGCAGATCCTGGCGAGCGCCCTGCCCGACATGATCTTCACCCTCGATGGGGACGGCATCTTCACCCAGTTCTTCTGGGGCGGCGGCTGGAACCTGGGCGTAAACCCGGATGAAATCGTGGGCAAGACGCCCTACGCCCTGTTTCCGCCGGAAGAGGCTGACTTTCTGGTTGGGGCGGCGTCCCGGGTCATCGAGACGGGGGAGACCGTAGCGGAGACCCGGTCGTTCTCATGGCGCGATGAGGAGCGGTCGGTGCAGATCGCCATCCATCCCCTGCACAACGCTTCCGGGAGGACCGTGGCCGCGACCGGGGTGGGCCGGGATCTCACCCGGGAGATCGCCTGCGAACAGGCCAGCCGGCTCTCCAGCCTCTACCTCGACCTGCTCGGCACCGATATCTACAATACCAGCATGGTTGCGGCAACGATCATCGAGATGCTCCGCGACCGGCTCTCCGGCGAGGAGGCGGAACTCGCCCAGAGGGTCAAGATCACGATCGAGCAGGGGATCAACGTCATCAAGAACGTCGAACTGCTGACCACGCTCGACAGGCACAGCATCCGCCTGGAGCCGGTCGACCTCTCCGCCACCATCCGCGATCAGGTGCAGCGGTATGCGGGCATCGATATCCGGTATGAGGGGGGGACCTGCATGGTCTGGGCAAACCCCCTTCTTGAGCACACCGTATCGAACCTGATCAGCAACAGCATCAAGTTCGGCGGCATGAAGGTCAGGATCGATATATCCGTCATGGAGACCGCCGACACCGTGATGCTCAGCATCGCCGACACCGGCATCGGCATACCGGATCACGCAAAGCCGAACATCTTCGACCGTTTCAGCCGTGAGGGGAGCAAAACCCCCTCCGGGGGCAGGGGTCTCGGGCTTCACATCGTCAAGACCCTGGTGACCCGCTACGGCGGACGCG
>JAQVVW010000205.1 GCA_028698765.1 Methanoculleus sp.
TGAGAGTTCCTTCAGGATCGCCTTCATATCGACTTCAGTGCCGTCTTGCCGTGCCTTCTCCAGTTTTTCGAGGTCGGCGTTCGCCCCGGTAACGTAGGCCTGGTGGTGCTTATCGTGGTGCAGGGAGAGCTGTTCCTTCGAGATGTGGGGTTCGAGCGCATCGGGCGCATACGGCAGCGGCGGCAGCTCGTACTTCTTCAACGATGCAGGTGCCATCTTCTGTGCTGTCATAGCAATCATTTCTCAAGAGGAGCGTGATCTATTTCATAGTGTCGGTGTTTTCGGTCTGTCGGAGATACTGGTCGCCTGCACCCTCTGCCGCCGTGCGCGGCCGCGATATCCCGATACCGGCCCCGTAATACCCACAACGGTCATCGGGAAGGTCCGGGGCCTGCACATCGCCGTACCGCAAACGGTCGAAGAAGATCGTTTTGGGGTCGGGGGGCTGCGGTTCAGCCATTCCCGAAACCTTTAACTACTCTGGTATGATGGATGGTATCCGGACCGCCTCGCGCCGTCCGTTGCACCCGGGCTGCATCCGGGTTGCGCAGGGTATCTCTGCATGATACCAGCCAGACCGCGGTGGATCTTCCATGAAGACGGCAGCACGTATCTCGCTCTTTACCGCCACGCTGATGGTGCTGCTCGCGGCCATCTTCCTCCGCGATCTGCACCTCATACTGACCGGAGCCGGCTGGAGCCTTCTTGCAAGGGCTCTCTCGCTCTTTCTCGTCGCCGTCACGGCGTTCGGGGTGATCCAGTTCGTGAGCTACGCCGATCACCTCCTGCGGTCGATCTATGCCTACCGCCCCACGGCACCGCAAGAACCGGGGGCGCCGACCCCTCCCGTCGCGGTCTTCATCCCGGTCTACAACGAGGAGCCGGACGTGGTCGAGCCCTGTGTCCGGGCATGCACGGCGATCGACTACCCGGACTTCCGCATCTTTCTCCTCGACGACTCCACGGATGCACGGAGGCGCTCCGCGATGCAGGATATATGCCGTCGGTATGGCCTCTCTTATCTCCACCGCGACCACAGAGACGGGTTCAAGGCGGGAGCGATCAATCAAGCCCTCTTACATCTCGATGCCGGTACACCCTACCTCCTGGTCATCGACGCCGACCAGAGGGTGAAGCCGGAGATCCTCGCCGACCTCGTCCCCATCCTTGAGGCCGACCCGGCCGTATCCTTCGTTCAGACCCCGCAGTTCTTCCGAACGGAGCCCCACGACCCGATAAGCGTCACGTTCTCCTACCAGCAGCACATCTACAACAAGCACGTCTGCCGGGGGCTCTCCGTCAACGATACCGCCATGCTGACGGGCTCGAACTGCCTCTTCCGGGCGAGCCATCTCGCCGCCGTCGGCGGGATGGACGAGGCGTGCATCGCCGAAGACATCGCCACGTCGTTTGTGTTCCACCTCCGGGGCCGGCGGGGAGTTTTCCTCGACGCCGTCTACGCGGAGGGCATTGCGCCGCCGGACCTCGCCGCATACTTCACGCAGCAACTCCGCTGGGCATACGGGAACACCCAGCTCCTCGGGACGATCCTCCGGCAACTCGTGGCGCAGCCCCGGAGCATGACCGCAGCGCACTGGCTTGAGTTCCTCGTTACGGTCTCGATCTACCTGCTTGGAGGGGTGAATGTGGTGCTCTTTCTCCTCCCGGTCGCCACGCTCCTCTTCGGTATCCCGATCCTCCCCGTCTGGGTTCCCCCGGCCTTCGCCGTGGTGCTCGTCGTGGTGATCGCGATCCAGGTCATCGTCAGCATCCGCGAGCGGCAGTACTCCCTCCATGACCTCGCGTTCTCGCAGGCGATCTTCAACACCCTCGCCTTCGTATACGCCCGGGCGATCTGGTACGCCGTCTCGGGAAAGAAGCTTCCGTTCGTCGTGACGCCGAAGGTGGTGCCGGGGCCCGCCTCCCGCTCCCGTGTCAGGATTGGGCCGGTTCTCCTCGTGATTGCGGCCGTCCTGGTATCGATGGCCGTCGGCATCGTGCGGGCGGTCTCGCTGGGCCCGGACTCCGGAACGGTGATCCCGCTCTTCTGGGCCTGCTACACACTTGCTGTTCTTTCGTCGTTTCTGGTGGTCTGGCGAAGGGACGGGAGGCGGGTGGCGAGGAAGATTGCCGGGTGAACATTCCGGAACAAGTGCCGGAGCAGACAGAAAAGAATTGTTTCGGAAGAGGTTCTTACCGGAACCTCTGCCAGAGGATTCTCCCCATCACCCGGAAGGTGAAGTCGAGCTCGTCGAAGAGCGGGATGCCGTTCTCCTTGAGGATCTTACGGCCCCGTTCCATCGAGTCGCCGCCGAGCAGCGTCCCGACGATCATGTTCTCGGTCTTCTCGGAGAACCGGATGATCTGGTTTGCGAGCTGTTCCGACCCGATGACGAGGTTCGGGAACCCGACCACGAAGGCGATGTCCCAGCAGTCCTGGTACTTAACAAGCGTGTTGAACGTCTGCTCGAACCTCTTCTCGTTGGCGTCGCCGAGGAGGTCGATCGGGTTGTTCTTGTTCCAGAACTCAGGCAGGAGTTCGTTGAGTTCTTTCAGAACCTTCGGCGGGAGGGTGATCAGGTCGATGCCGTAGCGCTCGGCGTAGTCGGAGGAGAGAACGGCGAACCCACCGGCGTTCGTGATCACGACCGCCCGCTTGCCGCGGGGGTAGCCCTTCGGGCTCGACAGCATCTCTGCGACCTGGAACGTGCCGGAGAGAGTGTGGACGGGGATCACGCCGGACTCGCGGAAGGCTTCCATGTAGACGTCGTACGATCCCGAGAGCGAACCCGTGTGGGACGAGGCCGCCGCCTGTCCCTTTACGGATGAACCGGACTTGATCGCCACGACGGGTTTGGTCTTCGAGACTTCGCTCACCACCTTCATGAAGGTCTTGCCGTCCTGGATCTCCTCGATATAGAGGATGATGCCCTTGGTCTTCGGATCGCGCTCTACGAACCTGAGGTAGTCGATGAAGTTGAGGTCCGCCTGGTTGCCGACCGAGACGACCGCGGAGAACCCGATATCCTGCTTGATGCTCCAGTCGACCACTGTGTTGACGATAGCTCCGCTCTGGGAGATGAAGGCGATGTTGCCGGGTTTCGGGGATTCGTGGACGTAGGTGGTGTCGATGCCCTTTGGGGGGATGATCAGGCCGAGGCAGTTCGGGCCGATGATCCGCGTGCCGTAACGCTTTGCGATCTCCATGACCCGGTCCTCGAGCGCTTTTCCTCCCTCGCCCATCTCCTTGAACCCTGCGGTGATGATGACCGCCATGACGACGCCCTTCTGCCCGCACTCCTCGATGACGCTCGGGACGTGTTTTGCCGGGACGGTGATGACTGCCATATCGACGGGGTTCGGGATTTCGAGGATGGAGGCATACGCTTTGAGCCCCTGGACCTCCGGGCGTTTGTTGTTCACCGGGTAGAGCTGTCCGGGGAAGTGGAGGAGGTTGTGCATCACGGCGTAGCCCATCTTCTTGGGTTCGGACGAGGCCCCGACGACCGCGATCGACCGGGGGGTGAAGTACTCGACCGGCACGAAGGGCCGCTCTTTCGCCACCTTATCGACCGCCTCGTCGTCGACGAAGATACGGGCGTCGACGATGCAGGCTCCCGATTCATAGAGCCTGACCGGGTTGATGTCGAACTCCACGACGTTGGTGTTCTCGGCGAAGAAACAGTTGATCGCCCACATGATCTTGACGAGCGTCTCCTCGTCCCGCGGTTTCGACCCCCGGTAGCCCTGGATCATCGGGTAGCCGTGGATCTCCCTGATCATCTGCCGGATGGTCTCCTCGGTGATCGGCAGGATCCGCAGGGTGACGTCCTTCATCAACTCGACGAGGGTGCCCCCCATACCGAAGGTGAGCACCTTCCCGAACGCCGGGTCGGTCTTCCCGCCGATGATCAGTTCAAGCCCCGGCGCCGCCTGCTGCTCGACGATGACGCCCTTGATCTCGGCATC